>JBARXT010000164.1:0-2758 GCA_049647485.1 Xanthobacteraceae bacterium | reverse complement strand
GCCGATTACCGGGTGCTCGGCCTCACCCTCGGCGAGCATCCGCTGTCGCTGCTGCGCGCGCGGCTGCAGCGCGAGCGCGTGCTCGACATCGCCCAGGTCCGGCAACTGCCGCACGGGCGCGGCGCCCACGTGGCCGGCATCGTGGTGCAGCGGCAGCGTCCGGGCACGGCCAAGGGCACGGTGTTCGTCACCCTCGAGGACGAGCATGGCCCGCTCAACGTCGTGGTCTGGCAGGACCTGGCTGCGCGCCGGCGCAAGGTGCTGCTGGGGGCGCGGCTGATGGCGGTGCGCGGGCGCTGGGAACAGGTCGATGGCGTGCAGCACCTGGTCGCCCGTGACCTGCACGACCTCAGCCACCTGCTGGGCGACCTGCAGACCCAATCGCGGGATTTCCACTAGCGCGGTGGATCGGCGCCGTGCCGCGGCACTGGCCCGCGGCAGGCGATGCACTGCCTTCGCGGCGCCCGGCATAGCCGCTGCTCACACCCGGCGCACTGGCGTGCCGCAGTCGTCCGCCGTCGCCTCCGTTCAATCACCCGCCAGCAGAGCGCGGGCGTGAGCGCCGGGCCTCCCGTGTCACTGCCAATCGGACAGTGCGATCTTCAGTTCCGCGGCGAAGCCCTTGGTCGAAGACACCGGTACCGTGAACACGCGCGGCGACTGCTGGCTGATGCCGATCGCCCTGTCGCTGGCGCTGTCCAGTTCGGCCTGCGTCTTGGGGCCGCCGGCCCACTGGTCGTCGCCCCAGACATAGCGCAGCCGCCAGCCATCGCCATCGGGCCGGGCGAACAGCACCAGCGTGTTGCGGAACAGGTATTCGCCGGGAATGTGGTTCTTCAGGAACAGCGCGCCATCGACCTCATAGCCGGCGTTGCACACCGCCAGCTCGATCGAGAACGCGACCTCGCTGCCGGCGGTGATGCGGCGGCTGTCCAGGAACACCGAGAACAGCACCGGCGCGCGCGCATCGCGGCGCACGTTGCCATCGGCGTCGAAGATGTCGCCGTACTCGCGGCGCACCGCCGATTCGTTGGCCTGGGTGCGCGCGGTGAGCTGGTAGGTATAGGCGCCGCGCGGCGCCACCGTGGCCTCGATGTAATACGAGGAGCGCACCTGCCTGCCGCGCCGGCGCGCGGCCTCGACCTCCGGTGGCAGCGCCAGCGCGGTGATGTCCAGCTGCGCGGTGGCGCAGATGTCGCCGAACAGGAAGCGCGACAGGTTCTGGTACCCCTCCTCGGAATTGACGATGCCGAAATAGCCGCTGTGGCTGCGGTTGACGAACGCGCGCGGCGCGCCCTCCACCCAGGCGTTGGCGATGCGCACCAGGCCGTCGCTGAGCGCGCCGACCGCGAACGAGGACAGGCCGCGCGCCACCGCGTAGTCGCGGCTGTTGGTGCCGACCAGGCAGAACATGCGCTCGGGCGGGAAGCCGGAATCGCCCAGGGTGTTGACCTTGTCCCTGGTGACCTTCAGGTAGCGCGCCATGTTGCCGCGGTTGAAGTTGTTCATGTCGTTGATCGACAGCAGGTCCGGCACGTTGATGCCGGCGACGTCGATGCCGTTGTGCGGGGTGGCGTAGGTGAACACCTTGTCCACCAGCGTGCGTGCCTCGGCGCTGGCCACTTCCGGGTTCTGCAGCAGGCAACGGCAGATCAGCCCGCCCATCGAGTGCGCCACCAGGTACACGCGGAAGTCGCGGCGCTGGCTGGCGTTGTTGCCGCACACGCTGTCGCGCAGCTCCAGGATGCGCCGGCCCAGGCTGGCCGCGGCCTCGGTGATCGACGGCGCCTTGCCGTCGCCGAACGCGGGGTCGGCCACGTCGTAGTAGCGGTGGATGACGATGCTGCGCGGGGCGATGCCGCTGCGCAGCTCGGCACCGCCGTCATAGACGTCGCGGTAGCCGTAGTCCTTCATCAGCCGCACCAGCGGCGACTCGAACACGAACTTCACCACCGAGCCATCCTGGGCCTGGCGGATCTTGGTGGAGCCGGCCTCCAGTCCCATGAACGGCGTGGAGGTGGTCTCGACGATCTCCGCGCGGGTCATGGCATAGCCGCGCACGTAGATGATCGGAAAGAAAGGGCGCTGAATCCTGTCCATGTCCGGCTCCACGGGAAGGGAGGGCAATGCTCGGCCATTGTCGTCGCATCCGCGGCGACCGGGGGGCGGGCCTGGGAGGTGCAGGTGGTCGGGACCCGTAGTGCGGTGCGGGGTGGGTGGCAGGTAAACGCCATCACCGAGTCCATTGAATTCCCCGAAGCCCGGCGTTACGCCGTCATGGCAGCAGATCCGGAATGCCCATTGACAGCAAAGTCGCATGCTTCAATCAAGCGGGTATGTGTGTGCAGGAAGAGGGCATCTATACCGACGTCACCCCGTTTTGAGTAGCACGGCGATTTGGAGTCCAATCCCCAACGAGATGAATATTGGACGCGAAGAAGCGCTTTGCCGAAGAGCAGATCATCGACTTCCCGCGTGAGGCTGAAGCGGGGGCGGCGGTGTAGGATCTGTGCCGGCGGCATGGACTTTCGGCATTGTTGGTTTGTGGCTGGGCAATGGTGAGCAATCACTCCAATTACAACCGCGGATGCGGCACGTGACGGAATTCCTTATATATATGGTGGCCGCTGCTTCTGCTTTCCTGCTCGTTCCCGCGAGATGGATTCTCGTTCGCAACCTGAAGAGGAAGATGCCCGATCTGTGGCATGGACTTGGCTCTCCTGGGAAATTTGAAAGAGATAATTTTCTAAGGAGATAT
>JBARXT010000163.1:0-26753 GCA_049647485.1 Xanthobacteraceae bacterium | reverse complement strand
TACCCGGACATTGACCGTCCGCGCTAATGAGATCTTCCGGCATGACCGGCTTTTCCGGGGTCAGCGGCGGCGTCTCGATGGAGACGTTCCTGTTCAAGCTCCGCCCGGCGCGTGAAAACCATTGGGCGTCCTTCGACATCAGGTCGCTGGAGAAAACATCGGACATACTGGCTCCCGAACAGCCCGCCAGCAGCGGTGCGAGCAGTGCCGCGGCGAGCAAGACATTTCGGTGTGGGGAGCTATTTCGCACGTTCAATCCGGGTTCGAGCCTGTCAGGATATCTCTGAGATCGTGTCCATCATTGATTTACGGCACGACCATGACACGCATGGGCTCCTAGCCATCGAAGGCCGCCGAGAATGCCTCTATCGTTAAATATTTAACAATATTATTCCCGCCGTTGCCACCGCCCTCGTTCGTCGGCCTGCCAATAGGTGACGGCAAATCCTCGCGCCTTGCCATCCTTCCAGGCGCTACGCGCACCGGCGACCGCCTCATCGTCGTCGCCATTAAACATCAGTACGACACGCTCGTAACTGTCAGCATTGGCCGGCAACGCCGCGCAATCGACCAGAAAACGGATATGGGCCTGATTGGGATTGGTATCGGCCGCTGCAATGACGATCGGCTGCTCGGGGGCGTCGGCGGTACGCCAGGTCACATGTGGAAGGAATGAATCTTCGCGATAGGTCCACAGATGCGCATCGAGTGCTTCGGCCCGCTCCTCTGAAGCCGTTTGCACGACGGCGCGCCATTCACGTTGCAGCGATTTCTCAAGCAGCGCCGGCAAAACGCTCTCAACGCTCATATTTTGAAGATGATAAAACAGGATTTCCGTCATCGCCTGGCTTCATAGTGCTCGGCCACCAACCGCTCCAGAAGGCGGACACCATATCCAGATCCCCAGCTCTGATTGATATCGGTTTTCGGGGCGCCCATGGCGGTTCCAGCGATATCGAGATGGGCCCACGGCGTTCCATCGACGAACCGCTGGAGAAATTGCGCGGCGGTAATCGAGCCACCGTGGCGGCCGCCAGTGTTCTTCATGTCGGCGAACTGGGAATCGATCAGTTTGTCGTATTCCGTTCCAAGCGGCATTCGCCACACGCGTTCGCCAGTCTCCTGCCCCACCGCCGCCAGCCGTTCCGCAAGCTGATCGTTATTGGAGAACATGCCTGCATATTCAGTGCCGAGCGCGACCATGATGGCGCCGGTCAGCGTCGCCAGATCAATCATGAATTTCGGCTTGAACTTCTTGGCGACGTACCAGAGCACGTCGGCCAGCACCAGACGGCCTTCGGCATCGGTGTTGATGATCTCGATGGTCTGGCCCGACATCGACGTCACGATATCGCCCGGCCGCTGGGCATTGCCGTCGGGCATGTTTTCGACGATGCCGATCGCACCCACGACGTTGACCTTGGCCTTGCGGGCCGCGAGCGCGTGCATCAGACCGACAACGCAGGCCGCGCCGCCCATGTCGCCCTTCATCTCTTCCATATTGCCGGCGGGCTTGATCGAAATGCCGCCTGTATCGAAGCAGACGCCCTTGCCGACAAAGGCGACCGGCGCGTCGCCGCGTTTGCCGCCGTTCCAACGCATGATCACGGTACGGCTGGGCTGGGTCGAGCCCTGCCCGACGCCAAGCAGCGCTCCCATTTTCAGTTTGGTCATCGCCTTGACGTCCAGCACTTCGACATTGACGCCGAGCTTGCGGAGTTGGCTGGCGCGCCGGGCAAACTCAACCGGGAAAAGGACGTTCGGCGGTTCATTCACGAGTTCGCGTGCCAGCAACACGCCGTCGCCGATATGGCCTTGCGGCCCAAACGCCCTGCGCGCCGCGGCGACATCGCTCACCGCAACAGCAATATCTGTTCGTGTCGCGCCGCTATCGTCGTCCTTCTTTCTGGTCTTGTAACGGTCGAATTTATAAGCACGCAGCCGCATCCCCAATGCAACCGATGCGGCCTGGGCCGGTGTCATCGCCGCCGTCGGCAATTCCGCAAGAACCGTCGCCGCACGGCTGCCAGTTCCGATCTTGCCGGCCGCCACCCCACCGAGCTTGAGAAAATCCCGTTCTGCAAGAGCACCCGCCTTGCCGACGCCAATCACGATCAGCCGATCGGCGCGCAATCCTTCGGGCGCCAGAATATCGAGAACCGCCCCCAGTTTCCCCTTGAAGCGATTGGCGGCCGCAGCGCGCTTAACGATGTCTGTGGCCGCACCCAGCGCCTTCCGGGTTGCTGCCCCCAACTTCAGCGCGTCATCGCAGAACACCACCAGCGGACCGCGTGCGGCGGTTGAAAACGAAACGAAGCCGAACTTGATGGCGTCAGGCATAAACGATCCTCCACTCAATCGAATGCGCAGGCGTTGCCACATGGCGGACTGCGCATTGTCAGCGATAGTTCTTTGGTTGTGGCAACCGATCCGTCAAGCTCAATCCGCATCGGGCGAACCAGAGCGAGGCGACCATTCACGATGTTGTTCGTATCGCTGACGGCTGGCAAATCTCATACATCTTGTTAACGATACCCGGCGCGCGCCATGGACCAGCCATTTTGTCGCCCGATCAGGACGATGATATACGATCGAATTCTTGGTAGTGTCCGGAATCCAGCGGAGGCCCGCGGGGAGATTCTTCACGAATCTGGGCCACGTCGCGGTTTTGAGCCACAGGATGGGATAACGCTACCCGATGGGGTCCATCGACAAGTATATTGTCCGGACGACACTCGCATCGTTCACGGTCGTCCTGGTCAGCCTCACGGGCGTGATCTGGATTACCCAGGCGCTGCGTGGAATCGACCTGATGACGAGTCAGGGCCAGACCATCATGACGTTTCTCGGGATCACAAGCCTTGTGATTCCGGCGCTGGTGCTGATCATCGCGCCGATCGCTTTGATGATCGCCGTTTCACACACCCTCAACAAGCTGGCGACAGATTCCGAAATCATCGTGATGAATGCCGCCGGCCTGTCGCCGATCCGTTTGTTCCGGCCTTTTCTGATTGCAACAGCCATAGTGGCGCTGATGGTGGCCTTTATCGCCGCCTATCTCGCCCCGGATGGAATGCGGCGGATCAAGCAGTGGGACGCCGAAATCACCGCCGACGTCCTCGCAAATATTTTGCAACCCGGTCGCTTTTCGCAACTCGAGCAAAATCTAACGATCCGGATTCGCGAGCGGCTTCCGGGCGGTGTGTTGGCTGGCGTCTTCGTGGACGACCGCCGCGATCCAAAAGAGCGCGTCAGCATCATGGCCGATCGCGGCACCGTGTTGAAAAACGAACGCGGTTCTTTCCTGGTCTTGCAGGATGGCCATCTCGAACGCTTCGAGGCGGACAAGCGAGATCCGATCCTCGTCTCGTTCGACCGCTATGCCTTCGACATGTCGAAGTTTTCCAATCGTAGCGGGGACGTGACCTATGGCATTCGAGAGCGTTATTTGTGGGAACTGATCTCGCCGTCGCCGGACGATCCGATGTACAAGCAGCTGCCGGGACAGTTCTTCTCCGACCTGCATGATCGGCTGATGTCGCCGCTCTATCCTTTCGCGTTCGCAGCCCTGACTTTTGCATTCCTCGGAACGCCACGTACCACCCGACAGAGCCGCAACTTCTCGATCGGGGCATCCGTTCTCGCCGTCTTCGGGGTCCGGATGATTGGCTTCGCCTGCTCGGTTATGGCGGTGAAATCCCCCATAGCGGCGCTGTTCCAGTATCTCATGCTCGTCGCGGCCATCGGTGTCAGCATCTGGGTAATCCTCAAGGGCGTCGTCATCGAACCGCCTGCGGCCGTGATGGAAGCGATCAACCGATCCAACGCCCGCCTGCTTCGCCTGTTCGGGCGCCCGGTGACGTCATGAGCATGCTCATCAACACGCTGGGACGATATTTTGCCGGTCGGTTCCTGATATCGGCAGTCGGCGTTTTCGCGAGCATTTTCGTACTGCTGGTATTGGTTGACTACATCGAGATGGTCCGGCGTACCTCAAATCTGGTTTCCGCCTCGGCCATCATGGTTGCGGAAACGTCACTGTTCCGCGTGCCACAGCTTCTGGAAAAGCTGACACCTTTTTGCGTCTTGATCGGCGCGATGACCTGTTACCTGGCACTGTCGCGACGCCTTGAACTGGTTGTGGCGCGCGCCGCCGGCGTCTCTGCCTGGCAGTTCATCACCCCTGCCGTGGCGAGTGCGCTGGCGTTGGGGATTATCGCAACCACCATCTACAACCCCATATCGGCGGACTTGCGCGAACGATCCAAGCAATTGGAAGCACAGTTGTTTGGCAACGCCCCCGGAGGCGGTCTGCAGGAAGCGACCGGTTTCTGGATCAATCAAGTCAACCGCGACGGTCAGGCCATCATCAACGCGGCCCGCAGCGAACAACAGGGATTGCGTCTGACGGGGCTGACCGTGTTCCGGTTCGATAACGCCTACCGGTTCATCGAGCGAATCGAGGCTCGTGAAGCGACCCTCGAAACGGGACAATGGGTGCTCAAAGAGGTGCGGAGATACTCCCTTGATTCTCCCCCGGTTATCCAGGACAGCCTCGATCTTCCCACCAGCCTGACCCCCACGCAGGTTCGAAACAGTTTTTCCACCCCCGAAACTGTGTCATTTTGGCAACTACCGTCGTACATCAAATCGTCGGAAAGCTCCGGATTGGCCAGCGCCGGCTATCGGCTGCAGTATCATAAACTTGTGGCACAGCCATTTTTGCTGATAGCCATGGTGTTGTTGGCCGCCTCCGTGAGCTTGCGGTTCTTCCGCTTCGGGGGCGTGCAGAAGATGGTTTTAAGTGGCGTGGGTTCGGGCTTTCTGCTCTATGTTCTCTCCAAGGTAACTGAAGATTTGAGCAAGGCCGAATTGATGCATCCAATCGCTGCCGCATGGCTGCCCGTTTGCGTGGGTGGCCTGACCGGCTTTCTGGCCTTGCTGTATCAGGAGGACGGGTAGTGGCCGACGTCGCCACCCGCCAAGGGTATTTGACTGCTTCGATGCGACGCACGCCGCTGCGCCGCAATAGCCGTCGTTTGTCCGTCTGGATCGCCGTTCTCGGATTGCTTTCGGGTGTCGCCGGGCTTTCAGTGACCGGAACACCGGCTGTCGCCCAGAGCTTCACTTACAATCCGTTGCCGCCTCGCCCTGCGCCGGTCGCCCCGGCCGCCAGCAACGGCCAGATGCTGGTACAGGCCACCGAGGTTGATTACGACTACAACAACTCGCAGGTTTCGGCGGTCGGCAATGTGCAGATTTTCTACAACGGCACATCGCTGCAAGCCGACAAAGTCGTCTACGACCAAAAAACCAAACGCTTGCATGCGGAAGGCAACATTCGGCTGACTGATGCCGACGGCAAGATCACCTATGCCAATATCCTCGATCTGAGCGACGATTATCGCGACGGTTTTGTCGATTCACTCCGTGTCGACACCGCCGACCAGACTCGGATGGCAGCGACCCGCGCCGACCGCACCAAGGGCAACTATACGGTGTTTCAGAACGGTGTTTACACCGCCTGCGCCGCGTGCCGGGAGAATCCGAAGAAACCGCCGCTATGGCAGGTCAAGGGCGCTCGCATCATTCACGACCAGACCGAGAAGATGCTCTACTTCGAGGACGCGAAGCTCGAATTTTTCGGCGTTCCGATTGCATATCTGCCGTATTTCTCGACCCCCGATCCGACCGTCAAGCGCAAGACCGGCTTCCTGATGCCGGGCTTCTCCAACACGACGGAACTTGGCTACGGCGTCACCATTCCGTTTTATTGGGCCATCGCGCCCGATATGGACGCGACATTCGCGCCGCGCTTCACGACGCGCCAAGGCGTGTTGATGCAGGCCGAATTCCAGCAACGGCTGATCGATGGAGCCTATCGGATCCGGGCCTACGGGATCAGTCAGGAAGACCCCGCGGCCTTCAAAACGGGTGTAGGCAACCGAGATCTCCGTGGTGGCGTCGAGACCAAGGGGCAGTTTGCGATCAATGATCGCTGGTCCTGGGGTTGGGACGGCGTCGCCCTGTCTGACCATGCCTTCCTGACCGACTATCGGCTGTCGCAATATAGCGACCCGATGGCTGCGTTCCTGAGCCTGCCGACCGAGGCGATTTCACAGCTCTATCTGACCGGCGTCGGCAACCGCAGCTACTTCGATGCGCGTGCGATCTATTATCTCAGCCTCTCCGGCAACCAGTCGCAGGTGCCGATCGTTGCCCCCGTTATCGACTATTCGAACGTCTTCAATCGTCCGATCCTCGGTGGCGAGGTCAGCTACAAGACCAATTTCACAAGCCTGACACGCGACGTTGCCGCGTTCGACTCGCTGACAAATCCAACGGGACCGCAGATGACCGACTTCGGGTCATGCATGTCGGCGACCACCGTTCTGCAATCGGCCGATCCTGCCGCCAGGCTACGCGACGCCTGTTTATTGCGCGGCTTTCCCGGCACCTACTCCCGCTTGACCGCTGAAGCTCAGTGGCGACGCTCATTCACCGATCCTATCGGCCAGATCTGGACGCCATTTGCTTCGATCCGTGCTGACGCGATCAATGCTTCGATCGTCAATCAGCCGGGCGTTTCCAATTTCCTGCCGACTGGCAACATCAACGACGTCCGGTGGATGCCGACCGTCGGCTTCGAATACCGCTACCCCTTCATCAATGTGCAGCCTTGGGGCACCACGATCATCGAGCCGATTGCTCAGGTGATTGCGCGTCCAAACGAGCAATACGCCGGTCGTCTTCCCAACGAAGACGCGCAAAGCATGATCTTTGACACCAGCAACCTGTTCAGTGTCGACAAGTTCTCCGGTTATGATCGCGTCGAAGGTGGCGGCCGCGCCAATGTCGGGATCCAGGCGACGACCCAGTTCGATCATGGCGGCACCGTCAAGGCGATGTTCGGCCAGTCCTATCATCTGTTCGGCATGAACTCCTTCGCCGTTGCCGATGCCACCAACACCGGTGTGGACTCTGGTTTGCAGAAGCCGGTGTCAGACTATGTCGCCAGCATCGCTTACGCGCCGAACCGGACCTACACGTTCAGTTCCCGTGCTCGTTTTGACGAGGCGACCGGTGCCGTTCAGCGGCTTGAAGTCGAAGGACGCGCTGCATTTGATCGGTGGTCGGTCAGCCTGATGTACGGCGATTATGCCGCTCAACCAGACCTCGGCTATCTCACCCGTCGATCCGGCATTCTGGGCTCCGGCTCAATCAAGCTGGCCTCGAACTGGGTGGCGACCGGCGCCGCGCGCTTCAACCTCGAAAGCAATGCAATCGACACCTACGCCGTGGGCTTTGGCTATGTTGATGACTGCTTCATTCTTGGCGTCAACTACATCACCAACTACTCGTATTCGTCCTATACGAGCGGCCTAGCGCCACAGCTTAGCCATGCTGTCATGTTGCAACTTGGATTGCGGACCCTGGGCCAGACCGCGGCTGGCTCGAATGGGACCGGTGTCTACTAGTGGAGCGAATTTGACCAGCGAATGTCAAATTCAAAGCTCCACTAGAGATTTAAAGCTGTTGGTGGTTCTTAGATTCCAACATTTGCAAAGGTCTTCGCCGAAACGGATGCAAATGTTAGAATCGAACCACGAGTTGCACGACGCGTACGTGGTCGATGATACCGTCGTCCGCGAACGATAGTTCCAGCCAGAAAGCGCATCAAATTCGACCATGATGATATTTCCGCTTCGTCTGCCGTTCCTGGCCCTTGTCTGCGCAGCCATCGTTTCGGCGACCGTCAGCATCGCACCAGTTCAGGCCCAATCCGTTGCGGCGATGGTCAATGGTGAGCCGATCACCAATTTCGATATCGACCAACGTATGCGTCTGCAGGCGCTGTCGCACCAGAAGGCCAGCCGCAAGCAGGTGTTGGAGGACTTGATCGACGAGAAGGTCAAGATCAAAGAGGCCAAAAAATACGGCGTTAACCCCTCCGCCGCCGACATTGACGCATCTTATGCGTCGATGGGTCAGCGGATGCGCCTCTCGCCCGAGCAACTCACACAGACGCTGGCAAGCAGAGGTATCCGTCCGGGAACACTACGTAGCCGGATCAGGGCAGACATGGTGTGGAGCACCTTGGTCCGCGGGCGCTTCAAGGACAGTCTGATGGTCACAGATAAGGCCGTTCGCACCGCGTCCGGTGATCTGTCCGATGGGAAAAGCGACGGCAGTAACTTCGAGTACCAAATGCGCCCCATCGTACTGGTGGTGCCGCGTGGCTCGTCGGCCGCGACAATCGAGATGCGCCGCAAGGAAGCCGAAACACTGCGAAGCCGGGTGCAAAGCTGCGACGACGCCACTACCCTGTTTCGTTCCATGCGTAACGCCACGATCCGGGACACAGTCGTCAAGACCTCGGCTGATCTGCCGCAGCCGCTGCGCGAACTACTGGACAAAACCCCTATTGGTCATCTGACTGCTCCCGAAGTAACACGCCACGGCATCGAGATGGTCGCACTTTGTGAACGCAAGCCGACCAGCGGCGACACACCGGAACAACGCAAGATTCGCGAAAAACTTTACGCGCAAAAGTACGAGGCGAGGTCGAAGTCCTACCTCCAGGATATTCGCAAGGCCGCGATGATCGAGTATCGATAAAGCGTCATGCCGAAAGCCGGAAGCGATTTGCACTTCGCCACCTCTCGGACAGGATTTCGCAACGACCGAAATCAACTTGATCAGGCAGCGTCTATGATCAGGCAATGCGGTCGCGGCCGCTTCTGCCGATAGCAACTGTCTTTTGGACGGCACGGGCGCAGATCAATGCAGAAACCTCTCGCACTGACCATAGGCGAGCCGGCGGGAATCGGCCCCGACATCACGATCGCGGCCTGGCAACACCGCGCAGAAAATCAGATTCCGCCATTCTATCTGCTCGGTAACGCCGAATTCATCCGCCGGCGCGCGCAGGCTCTTGGCGTCGATATCCTCGTCTCCGATATTGAGCCGCAGCATGCGGCACGCACCTTCGCACGAGCCTTGCCCGTCGTGAACGTCGGCGGTGCCGTGACCGCAAAACCCGGACAGCCCGACGCGACCAGCGCTCCGGTCGCGATCGCGGCCATTCGTCGCGCCGTCGCCGACGTGACCGCAGGCGTTGCCACCGCCGTCGTCACCAACCCCATTGCCAAGAGCGTGTTGTACGAGGCCGGATTCGCGCATCCGGGGCACACCGAATTTCTCGCCGAACTCGCGGCACGCGAAGGTCAAACACCGTTGCCCGTCATGCTCCTGTGGTCGCCGACGCTTGCCGTAGTACCGGTTACGATTCACGTGCCGTTGCGCGAAGCAATTGCACAACTGACCAGCGAACTCATCGTCACAACATCCCGCATCCTTGTTACCGATCTGATCAAACGCTTCGGAATCGCGCGGCCACGCCTGGCGATCGCCGGTCTCAACCCGCATGCCGGCGAAGATGGCTCGCTCGGTCATGAAGATCAAGCCATCGTCACACCCGCTGTCGCCGCCTTGCGCGCCGAAGGCATCGACGCCCGCGGCCCGCTTCCCGCAGACACCATGTTTCATGCCACTGCGCGGCAAACTTACGACTGCGCCGTCTGCATGTATCATGATCAGGCTCTGATCCCGATTAAAACACTGGCGTTCGACGAAGGCGTCAACGTTACGCTCGGGCTGCCTTTTATCCGCACCTCGCCCGACCATGGCACAGCATTCGACATCGCTGGAAGCGGACGCGCCAACCCCTCAAGCCTGATCGCGGCCCTGCAACTTGCAACTCGCATGGCGGCGGCCTCGCAAGGATGACCGCGATCGACGATCTGCCGCCTCTTCGCGACGTCATCAAGCGCCATCAATTGTCGGCGCGAAAATCGCTCGGCCAGAACTTCCTGCTCGACCTCAATCTCACGGCGCGGATTGCCCGTGCGGCCGGACCGCTCGAACAATCGACCATTATTGAAGTGGGTCCCGGTCCCGGCGGCCTTACCCGCGCCCTCCTCGCACTGGGCGCCAAGCGCGTTATTGCCATCGAGCGCGACGAGCGCGCGCTGGGACCGCTAGAGGAAATCGCATCGCATTATCCGGGGCGGCTCGAAATCATCTGCGGCGATGCAATGACGTTCGATCCGCGTCCGTTGCTCGATGGCGAGCGCGCGAAAATTGTCGCCAACCTGCCCTACAACATCGCGACTGCACTCTTGATCGGCTGGCTATCCATCGAGCCCTGGCCGCCATGGTACGACACCATGGTGCTGATGTTTCAGCGTGAGGTGGCCGAGCGGATCGTCGCACACGACAACGATGACGCCTATGGCCGGCTGGCGGTGCTTGCCAACTGGCGCGCCGAGACCAAAATCCTGTTCGACATCTCGCCCGCCGCCTTCGTGCCGCCGCCGAAAGTGACGTCGTCGGTGGTAAAGCTGGTTTCTCGCGAGGCCCCGCTACCGTGCGAGCGCAAGGCGCTGGAACAGGTCGCGGCGGCGGCTTTCGGCCAGCGCCGCAAAATGATCAGGCAAAGCCTCAAATCGCTTGGTGCGGCTCCCGAGCGATTGGCTGCCGCCGCCGGCCTGGAGCCTACTCGACGAGCCGAAACTATCCCGCTCACGGGCTTTGTTGCCATGGCGCGCGAATTGGCCAATATACGCGCCGAAACCTTGCAATCGACCTAAGGAGAACACGTCATGGCGCAGATGCGTCGTCAATCGCTGGTCAAGTTCGATGCACCGCTGTGCGAAACCATTATCGACACCCCCAAGCCGCAAGGCCGGGAAGTGCTGGTCCGGATCGAGCGTTGCGGACTGTGCCATTCCGACCTGCATATCCAGGATGGCTATGCCGATCTCGGAAACGGCAAGCGGCTCGACACCACGCGCGGTATGACACTGCCATTCACGCTCGGCCACGAGATCGCCGGCGTGGTCGACGAGGTCGGACCGGATGCATCACGCGACCTGATCGGGAAGAAGTACGCGGTGTTTCCGTGGATCGGCTGCGGCAAGTGCAATGATTGCCTCAACGGCGACGAAAACCTTTGCGCCAAGCATCGCTTCATGGGCGTCTCCATCGATGGCGGCTTTGCCACCCACGTGCTGGTGCCGGATGCAAAGTATTTGCTCGAATACGATCCGCTCCCGATCAATCTTGCGGCCACGCTCATGTGCTCCGGAGTGACGGCGTACGGTGCCTTGAAACGGCTGGTCGACCGGCCGCGCCAGCGCAACCTGTTGCTGATCGGACTTGGCGGGGTCGGCATGATGGGCCTTTCCTTTGCGAAGGCCATGTTTAAGCAAGACATCACCGTTGCCGACCTCAGCCCTGCGGCGCGAGAAACCGCGCTGAAGAACGGCGCGGCAGCCGCTTACGATCCGTCGGAGCCAGACGTGGTCAAGCGCATGATCAACGAGAGCGGTGGCGGATTCGACGGCGTTATCGATTTCGCCGGCAACGAGAAGTCGATGGGTTTCGCCGTCTCAACGGTGGCGCGCGGCGGCAAAATCGTGGTGTCTGGATTGATGGGCGGAAATTTCAGCCTGCCGATGGTGCAGTGGATTTACAAGCGCATGACCATCGAGGGCTTCATGGTCGGCACCCTCGAAGAAGCGAAGGAGCTGATGACGTTGGCGCGTGCCGGCAAGATCCAGCCGCCTCCGATCAAGGAGCAGCCTATGCAAGACGTCCAGAAATGGATCGAGGAATTGCGCGCCGGCAAGGTCGTTGGCCGCATCATGCTCTGCAACTAACGGTACATGCTCTCCAACGACTGCGGCAGCAATTTTGCGGCCTCGTTGACAATTCAATGCATGAACACAAGCGTTTGCGGCGGTATAATGCCGCAAACGCTTCAGACCGGCGGAGGGGTCGGCACCACCGCGCGGGTCCATTTCGTGGAGAAGGCGCCTTGCGTGCCCCCGTTCTGGCTCTTCCCAAAATCCACGATCTGCTGATAACGTCCGGAGATTGCCGCCGGATTGTACCGTCATGCCGACGTCTCTTTTTTTGGTTTTCCGTTTCTGCGTCGCCGCCATTGCCGCGCTTGTTGTTCTCACAGCGCAAGCATCCGCGGAGAAGCGGATCGCGCTCGTGATAGGCAATTCCGCCTACGTGAATGTCACCCGGCTCGACAATCCGAAGAACGATGCGAAGCTTATGGCCGATACGCTTCGCGCGCTCGGCTTCCAGCTGGTGGGCGGTGGAGCCCAACTCGATCTTGAAAAGCCGGCGCTGGACCGCGCCGTGCAATCTTTTGGTCAGCAAATCCAGGGCGCCGACGTGGCTCTGTTCTACTACGCCGGCCACGGCGTGCAGGTCGCTGGCTCCAATTATCTGGTGCCCGTGAACGCCAACCCGACGCGCGAGGCAGACGTCGATTTCCAGATGGTCGACGTCAACCTGGTGTTGCGGCAGATGCAGGGATCGGGAACACGACTGAACATGGTCATTCTCGATGCCTGCCGAAACAATCCTTTTGGCGGGCGTGGCCTGCGCGCGTCCGAGGGGGGCTTGGCGCAAATGCGCGCGCCCGAGGGAACCTTGATTTCGTATGCGACCCAGCCCGGCAGCGTGGCGCAGGACGGCACTGACGGCCACAGCCCCTATACCAAAGCGCTGGCGGCAACGGTGCGCCGCGCCGGTCTTGATATTTTCCAGACCTTCAATCAGGTCGGTCTTGCAGTAAAGCGCTCCACCGGTGGCTCGCAGCAGCCGTGGGTGTCGTCGTCACCGATCGACGGGACGTTTTACTTTGTTCCTCCCGTTGCCCCAACGTCCGCTCCGGCCGCCCAACCGCTGCAACAGGAAGCACGGCTGACGCCCCCGCCCCGCCTCAACGACGATGCCAAGGCGATCACGGACGCGGTGCGGCTTCAGGAAATCAACGAGCGGCTCTACGAACTGAACTTCGATCCCGAGACGCCCAGCGGAAAGCCGGCTACCAAGGTCGCGATTCGTGACTTCCAATCCGTCAATGCATTGCCGCAGACCGGCGAAGCGACAGAAGGCCTGCTGCGACGCCTGCGCGAGACGAAATATGTCGGGCCATGGGGCTCGATCGTCTACGGCGAAGACAGCGGAAAATGGGGCCTGTCATGGGGCCACGTTTCACGCCGGGAGGCGGTTGCCGACGCACAGACGAAATGCGGCACATCCAAATGTCCGATTGAACTCTCCTTTTACGGCAAGACATGCGGTGCGTTCGCAGCTTCCGATCATCAGTGGTCGCTGATGGCGCGCGACAATATCGACAAAGCCAAGCTTGAGGCGCTCGACGCGTGCGGCAAATCCGGGAAATCCTGCAGTATCGTCGGCGCGGTCTGTGCCGATGGCTCCGGCTTGCCAGATCAGCGATAGCAATCGAAGGTTACCGGATGCATTTTTCTCTCGCTTTGCAATTGACGACTACGGTTCTGGCCGGCTGCCTGTTTTGCCTTGTCCCCACCGAAGTGCCCGCGGCTCCCTGTTCAAACCGGACTCGATGATACGCCAACCATCGCTCAAAGGTGATTGCCAATGCTCCGCCCCACCCTTAGCGTCTGCACCACGATCCTATCAGGCACGCTCTTGCTGTGCGTCGTAAGCGTCCCTGCTCGCGCCGCGGGCGTTGATCCGTCTCATCCTGCATCGGTCACGATGCGCGCGCCCTTACAAGTGCTCGCGCAATCCGGCAGCATGGGCGGCACCGTCGGCAATCGGGAGAAATCACTTTCGGGATCGCGCGAGGCCGTGCCGGAACGTCCTGCGAGGCAGAGCAAACCGAAAGAGAGCCGTCGGCCGGCCGCCTCACAGAGCGGCCGCGGAGGTGGCGGCGGCAGCCTTGATGGCTCATGGTCGATTTCAAGCGCAGGAATCAATTGCTCCGACACGTTTCGTGAAACGGTGGTCGTGAGCGGCCGAAGGCTTACCGGAAGCTACGGAAGCGGATCGGTGAGCGCCAACGGATCAATCTCCGGCAGCGGCAACTATAACGGCATAGGTGTCACCAGCCGCGGCCGTTTCTCAGGCCGCAGCGGATCGGGGACGTTCCAGCGATCCGACGGCTGCCATGGCCGGTGGACAGCGACGAAACAGTGATCTTTGTCTCTCACCGCATCAACAAGCAGACCGAAACGTCCGACACGATTGAGGCCGAAGGCAAACATCACCGCTCGAGTTGTTTCTGCAACTCGCGAACGAAGGCCGTCAAACCCGTGCGTCGTTCACGCTTAAGCCGTTCCGCATTGAGGATCGATTGCACCTCGGCGAACGCCTGCTCGATCTGATGATTGACGACGATGTAATCGTACTCGGCCCAGTGGCTCACCTCATGCGCGGCGCGGCTCATGCGCCCGCGAATGACCTCGTCGGAATCCTGCGCGCGGGTATGCAGTCGCTTTTCGAGATCCTGCGCCGATGGCGGCAGGATAAAAACGCTGACCACGTCCTTGCCTGCCTTTTCGCGCAGTTGCTGCGTGCCCTGCCAATCGATGTCGAACAGCACATCCTGCCCGCTCGACAGCGCCGCTTCGACCGGTGCGCGCGGCGTGCCGTAGCCGTTATCGAACACCGTTGCCCACTCCAGCAGGTCGCCGGCGTGCGCCATCTGTTGAAAGCGCGGCTGATCGACAAAATAATAGTCGTGCCCTTCGCGCTCACTCGGCCGCATCGGTCGCGTCGTGACCGAAACAGACATGCGCAGACCTTCAATCCGCTCGATCAGCAGCCGGGACAATGTGGTTTTCCCGGCGCCCGATGGCGATGACAGCACAAACATCAATCCGCGCCGTTCCGCGCTCTCCGCCCCGCGGTCGCCTGTCCCCGCCATCTGTTACTCCAGATTTTGAACTTGCTCGCGAAACTGCTCGATGACGTTTTTCATCTCGAGCCCGATGTTGGTCAATTCCAGATCGTTGGATTTCGAGCAGCAGGTGTTGACCTCGCGGTTGAATTCCTGTGCCAGAAAATCCAAACGGCGTCCGATCGCTCCGCCCTTGTCGAGCAGATCGCGCGCCTGCGACACATGCGAAGCGATGCGGTCCAGTTCCTCGCGAATGTCGGCCCTGGTTGCCATCAGCAGCGCTTCCTGATTGAGCCGGTCGGGATCGAAACGGTCCGATGCTCCGACCAGCACGGCGATCTGTTCAGCGAGCCGGGCACGAATAGCCTCCGGCCGGCGTCCAGGCGCCTTCTCGGCCTGTCCGGCAAGCTGCTCGATCTGACTGAGCCGCTGCTTCAAGACATCGCCCAAGGTTGCACCTTCGCGCTTGCGCATGTCGATCAGGCTGGCAAGAGCCTGATCGAACGCCGCCGCCACCGCGACACGCGCGGCTTGGTCCTCGGCCTCATCCGCTTCCGGTTCGGCAACTTCGATCACCCCCTTGATCGATAACAGTCCGTCGATGCTCGGCGCGACCGCATCGATCCGCCCGGCAAGCTGGCCGGCGATCTTGACCACAGCCGCCAGGACATCCTCATTGAGGCGGATGCTGGAAGCAGCACTGGAACGCTTGACGGTCAGGTTGGCGTAGACCGTACCGCGCGACAGCAATTCAGTGGCACGCTTGCGTGCGGTCAGTTCGACATCGTCCCATCCCGGCGGCAAGCGCATCCGGAAGTCGAAGCCTTTCGCGTTGACTGATTTCAACTCCCACTCGACGGTATAAGGTCCGCTCGTGCCGTGGCTTCGGGCAAAACCGGTCATGCTCGACAACGCCATCGCGTCACTTGCTCCAATCTGGAAATGAGGAATCCCGACCAGCGGTTGCGGCACTATAGCGTTTTCCCGCAGGCTGGATACCGGTTCGCGTCAAGAAAACGCTCTCAACAAAGCGTCCGGAATTGTCCGTCCGACGCTAACCGGCTTCACGATGCTGCTCAGCGCGATCACGGTCGGCGGGCCGCTGACGGTGCTGGAACGATGGCGAGACGTTATCGCCGTTCGGAGCGCGGCGGTCGATGAGAGGACTTCTGCGCACCCTTCGCTTTTCCGGCCGGGTTGGGCGTAGCTGCTGGCTGCTCCTGCGATGCTTTGCCCTCGTCGCCGGAATCCGGTGCCGCCGAGCCGGTCGGCGCTTCTTCCGGCGGCTCAACAGTGTCGTTCTGGATCTGCTTTTCCAGGGCACGCAAACGCACGACATTCTTTTGGTGCTGTTCGTAGGTCTCGGTAAAGCTGTGTCCGCCAGTGCCATCGGCCACAAAGAACAGATCGCGTGTTCTGGCGGGGTTCGCAGTCGCTTCGAGCGAAGCGCGGCCCGGATTGGCGATCGGTCCCGGCGGCAGGCCATCGACAACGTAGGTGTTGTAGGGGGATGGCTGCTGGATTTCGCTGCGCTTGATCGGGCGCCCGAGCGTCCCCTTACCGCCGACGAGTCCGTAGATGATGGTCGGGTCTGACTGCAGCTTCATCTTCTTCTGCAATCGATTGATGAACACGGCCGCCACCCGGCTGCGTTCGTCCGGCTTGCTGGTTTCCTTCTCGACGATCGAAGCCAGCGTTACGAGCTGCTCGGGCGTTTTCAGAGGAATATCGCGATTGCGTCGCTCCCAGATGTCGGCGAGGACGCGACGTTGTGCCTGCTGCATGCGGGCAATCACCTGTTCGCGCTGCGCGCCGCGCGGGAATTTATAGGTTTCCGGCAACAGCGATCCCTCACTGGGAATGGCATGGATCGAACCGGAGAAGATGTCATTCTCGGTGATCCGCGCGACAATCTGTTCGGAGGTCAATCCTTCCGGAACGGTGATGGAATGCTGCACCACCTTGCCTTCAACGATAGTGCCGATCACTTCGCGCAGGCTGGCATTCTTGGCAAACAGATACTCGCCGGGCTTGAGATCGGATCGGGCCTTCAAGGCGAAAACGCTTCCGATGAATGCCCAGCGATTGTTGTCGATCACGCCTTCACGCTGCAGAATATCGGCGATATCCGACATCCCGGAACGCTGGGGAATATTGACCACCTTGTCCTGTTCGAGCGGTCCGGGCGCCTCGATCTTCTGCTTGCCGTAGACATACAGTCCACCGCCGCCGATCATCGCCAGCAACAGAATCGTGATGATCGCATTGCCGACAACCACAAAGGGATTACGGGCGCGATCGGAACGCTTGGGCGGCGGTGGAACCTGCTCCGGCTCCAGCGCAGCACGCGGACTGCGCGGCGAAATGGGTGATCTCTCACTCATGCAAGATGGTATCCCGTCGGCTCAGTGATGGTTTCATGCCCGCTGCCAGCATTAAAGCATATTGCCGAAAAGTGCGAAGCGGATTTCCGATCACGACATGCCCTGCACCTGGAATCGATCGTAGCCATCCCGCATTGATTCGATCCGAATGATTGATGCCGACATCTCATCGCGAGATATCGCCGTATCTGTCGTACCTCAATGCAACGACGTTCACGAAATCGGAGTGAACGCGAACAAATCGCTCGACAGGATTCAAGGTTGAATACGGCGAAACGGAGGAACGAGCCTCCGGCAACGATCAATTCGTCACGCGCCGCATGATAACCGAGGCATTGGTGCCGCCGAAGCCGAACGAATTCGACAGCGCGACATTGATCTCCCGCGAGCGTGCCGTATTCGGGACGAGATCGATCGGAGTGTCGACTGACGGGACATCGAGATTGATGGTCGGCGGAGCAATATTGTCGCGGATCGCCAGAATGGAGAAAATCGCCTCGATCGCACCGGCGGCGCCAAGCAGATGTCCGGTTGACGACTTGGTCGACGACATCGAGACTTTGGACGCCGCGTTGCCGAGCAGCCGCTGCGCAGCGCCCAATTCGATCTCGTCGCCGAGCGGCGTCGAGGTCCCATGCGCATTGATATAGTCGACGTCGGCCGCGCTGATGCCCGCGCGCTTCAATGCGGCGCTCATGCAGCGGAATCCACCATCGCCATCCGGCGCGGGGGCGGTGATATGATAGGCGTCCCCCGACAGGCCATAGCCGATGACCTCAGCATAAATCTTCGCGCCACGCGCCTTGGCGTGCTCGTACTCTTCCAGCACGACGACACCCGCGCCCTCGCCCATAACAAACCCGTCACGATCCTTATCGTAAGGGCGTGAGGCTTTCTCCGGCGTTTCGTTGAAGCCGCTGGACAGTGCGCGCAATGCGCAGAAACCGGCCATGGCGAGCCGGCAGATCGGCGATTCGGTGCCGCCGGCGACCATCACATCGGCGTCGCCGAGCGCGATCAGGCGGCTGGCATCGCCGATGGCATGCGCACCGGTCGAACATGCCGTCACCACCGAGTGGTTCGGCCCCTTCAGGCCATGCTCGATCGAAACGTAACCCGACGCCAGATTGATCAGGCGTCCCGGAATAAAGAATGGCGACAGCTTGCGCGGTCCCCGCTCCTTCACAAGAATGGCCGCATCCGCAATGCCGGACAGGCCGCCGATGCCGGAGCCGATCAGGGTCCCGGTCGCGCAGCGATCCTCTTCGGTTGCCGGATGCCAATTGGCATCGTCTAAAGCCTGACGCGCCGCAGCCATGGCAAAGACGACGAAGTCGTCGACCTTGCGCTGGTCCTTGGGCTCCATCCATTGGTCGGCATTGAAGGTGCCGTTGCTGCCGTCGCCGCGCGGAATCATGCAGGCGATGTGGCTCGGGAGGTCGGATACCTCGAACGTGTCGATCTTTCGCGCGCCGCTCTCACCATTGAGAATACGCTTCCAGGTCGGCTCGACGCCACAGCCAAGCGGCGTAACCATGCCCAGGCCGGTGACGACAACACGTCTCATATCCAGCACTCCCGTCGATGGATGCTCACGACCAACAGCAAGAAGCCGGTGGACCGCGCGATCACGACCCGTCCGGCTTCATCGACACCCTTCAGGTGTGTTAGCTTTTTGCGTTCTTTTCGAGGAACTTGGTGGCGTCGCCAACGGTAAGAATGGTTTCAGCCGCATCGTCGGGAATCTCGCAACCGAATTCTTCCTCGAACGCCATCACCAGTTCGACGGTATCCAAGCTGTCAGCGCCGAGATCGTCGATGAAGCTCGCGTTGTCGACCACCTTCTCGGGCTCAACACCAAGGTGTTCCACCACGATCTTCTTAACCCGCTCGCCAATCTCGCTCATCGTTCAACCTCGTGCTTGTTCAATTGGACTCGACCGTTGGACGATACGAGCCGTCGTGGTGCTTAACTAGTTAGATCCCGTCGTAGCGGCATTCGGCTGCAATCGCTCCGCCGCAACTCACGGAGACCCGGCGAACGACGTCAGGTCCGGCAACGCCAATATACATGGTTTCGGAATCCTGCAATGGCTTCTTTGCCTACCTTCGGAGGCCCGGTTACCATACTTCCCCAGCCTTGACTATACGGCCGGGATGCGGTCCCCGGCGCCTGTGAAACGCCGGCCGGATATTTTCAGATCATCGCCATTCCGCCATTGACGTGAATGGTTTGGCCCGTGACATACGCAGCTTCGTTCGAGCTCAGATAAACCGCGGCTGCGGCAATGTCGTCCGGCGAACCGAGCCTGCCGGCGGGAACCTTGGTCAGGATCGCTTCGCGCTGCTTGTCGTTGAGCACATCGGTCATCGGCGTCGCGATAAACCCCGGCGCAATGCAGTTCGCGGTGACATTGCGTCGGGCGTATTCAGCGCCCAGCGTCTTGATCATGCCGATCAGACCGGCCTTTGAGGCGGTATAATTGCCCTGTCCCGGATTGCCGGTGACGCCGACCACCGACGTGATCGCGATGATGCGGCCGAACCGCTTGCGCATCATCAACTTCGTGGCGGCACGCGTCAGACGAAAAGTCGCGGTGAGATTGACCTTGATGACATCGTCCCAATCTTCGTCGCGCAATTGCACGAACAGATTGTCGCGGGTGATGCCGGCGTTGCAGATCAGAATATCGAGCTGCCCCATGGCTTTCTCAGCCGCCGGCACCAAGGCCTCGACATCGGCGCTGTCAGCCAGATTGCAGGGCAGGACATGGCTGCGGTCGCCGAGTTCGCCGGCCAGTTTTTCTAGCTGTTCGCGCCGCGTTCCGGACACCGCCACCGTCGCGCCTTGCGCGTGCAGCGCCTTGGCGATTGCCCCGCCGATGCCACCGCTCGCGCCGGTGACGAGCGCGGTTTTGCCAGTCAGATCGAACATCGAATTCTCCTTCGTGCGGCCACGCCGCTCAATTCAAACAGCGCGCGCCGCAGCCAACGCATCCCTGGCGGCCGCGATATCGTTCGGACCACCAATGGCGACGCCGACGGCCCCGTCGGCGATTCGCTTGACCAGACCGCTCAGTACCTTTCCGGCGCCGATCTCGAGGAAATGCGTCACACCCTGTTCGGCCATATAGGCCACCGATTCCCGCCAGCGAACAGTGCCGGTGACCTGCTCGACGAGCCGCTTGCGGATCTCCTCGGGATCGGAGATCGGCGCGGCCAATACGTTCGACACCAGCGGCACCGCAGGCCGATTGACCGTCACCTCCGACAGCGCCTTGGCCATCACTTCGGCGGCCGGCTGCATCAGACGGCAATGGAACGGCGCGGAGACGGGCAAAAGCATCGCCCGCTTGGCGCCCTTGCCCTTCGCGATTTCGGTAGCCCGCTCGACCGCTGCCTTGTCGCCCGACACCACGACTTGGCCACCGCCGTTGTCGTTGGCGGCCTGGCAGACCTCACCCTGGGCGGCTTCCTCGGCCACGGCCACGGCGGTCTCGTAATCGAGGCCGAGCAGTGCAGCCATGGCGCCGACGCCGACCGGAACCGCCTTTTGCATCGCCAAGCCGCGCGTCCGCAGCAAGCGGGCGGTATCGCTGATGGAAAAACTGCCCGCCGCAGCCAAAGCCGAATATTCGCCCAGCGAATGCCCGGCCACGAAAGCCGCGTCCTTCGTCACCGAAATCCCGGCTTCCGCCTCCAGCACCCGCAGCGTCGCCAGCGACACCGCCATCAGCGCCGGCTGGGCGTTTTCCGTCAGTTGCAGGGTCTCGCCCGGACCTTCCCAGATGATCGCGCTGAGTTTCTCTCCCAGCGCCGCATCGACTTCCTCGAACACCGCACGAGCGGCTGGAAATGCGTCCGCGAGGGCCTTGCCCATGCCGACCGTCTGGGAACCCTGCCCCGGGAAGGTGAATGCTGCGGTCATCTGCGCCCCTGAAATCCTGTCAGTCGGGCCGAAAGACACTGGCACCGGGCTTTATGTCAAGGAGGTCCCACGCGCCGTCTGTCCACTCGGCCATAAAACCACCGTTTCGCGCCGCTTTCCCTTGCAAAGCGTGCCGAAATCCGTATAAACCGCGCCATCAGTGGATCCCGGCCGGGAGCTGAACGGACGATCTCAACATGCCGTCTTTGTGATGAGATAGGGCCAATCGGCCCGACGTCCCGTGCTTCCGCCTTCTGAGCGTTCGAGTCCTTTCCGAAGGGTTCGAGGGGCTTGCCGCCGGGAACCGCGCTAACATTGGAAAGGACACCCATGCCTCTTTATGAGCATGTTTTTCTCGCGCGTCAGGATGCGAGCGCCCAGCAGGTCGAGGAACTGACCACGCAGATCACCGGCGTGATCGAAAGCCTCGGCGGCAAGGTCGCCAAGACCGAGAACTGGGGGGTGCGCTCCCTCACCTATCGCATGAACAAGAATCGCAAGGCGCACTTCGTGCTGCTCAACATCGATGGCCCGGCGGCCGTGGTCGCCGAGATCGAGCGTCAGGAGCGCATCAACGAAGACGTCATCCGCTACCTGACCGTTCGCGTCGAGGAACTCGAGGAAGGTCCGTCGGCGATGATGCGCAAGGCCGATCGCGACCGTGATCGCGACGATCGTGGCGGCGGCTTCCGCGGCGACCGCGAAGGCGGTGGCTTCCGTGGCGATCGTGGTCCGCGCCGCCCGCGTGACGACGCCGACGCTCCCGCAGCAGCTTCTCAGGAGTAATGACCATGGCTGATGCAGGTGCTCGCCGTCCGTTTTTCCGTCGCCGCAAGACCTGCCCGTTCACGGGCCCGAATGCGCCGAAGATCGACTACAAGGATTCCAAGCTGCTGATGCGTTACGTCTCGGAGCGCGGCAAGATCGTGCCGAGCCGCATCACGGCCGTTTCAGCCAAGAAGCAGCGTGAACTGGCCCGCGCCATCAAGCGTGCCCGTTTCCTCGGCCTGCTTCCCTACGTGATCCGCTAAACCAATTGCTGGCCGCGGCGTTAACGCCGCGGCCAGACTCTTGAAACCTTCATAAGGCTTCCGGGACACTGGTTGCCGACAGTTGGGGCTTCACCGCCCCTAACCGCTCGAAGGGGGCGGGACAGCTCATGATGATCGGCTTTCTCATCGCCATTGCAGCCGGCTGCGCTTCAGCGCTGATGTTCGCCTCGATCAGCTCGGGCGCGCTCATCTCGCTGCTGTTGTTCTATCTCGCGCCGTTACCGCTGATGCTGGCTGCAATCGGCTGGGGACCGGCCGGCGCCGCGATCGGCGGTGTGCTGGCCGGCGGTGCTCTCGGCCTGATTTTCAGTCTGCCCTATCTGGTCGCCTTCCTGCTCGCGGTTGCGCTACCGGCATGGTGGCTCGGCCGTCTCGTTCTGCTGGAACGGCCCATACCAGCACCCGCGTCCACCGACCCCGGAGACTCCGCTGAAGCGGTCGAATGGTATCCCGTCGGGCGTCTCCTGCTCTGGATCGCGGGATTTGCCACACTCACCACGGTTTCAGCGCTCCTTACGCTCGGCACCGACGGCGAGACCATCATCGCCGGACTCCGCCATGGCCTTGGACGCATCATGCAGATGCCGTCCGCTTCGTCCGACTCCACACAGATCATCGACGCCCTCGCGACCATCGCACCGGCGGCGGCCGCCATCATTGCCATGATGACGCTCACCTTGAATGTCTGGATCGCCGCCTATGTCACGTCGGCATCGGGACGGTTGCGGCGCCCCTGGCCGGTGTTGCGTGACGTCAACATGCCGCCGATGACACTGGTGGCGCTGTTTGTCGTGCTGGCGCTCTGCTTCACCGGCGGACTGCTGGCGCTGCTCGCGCAAATCGTCACTGCCGCGTTGATGCTGGGCTACGCCCTGACAGGCTTTGCCGTCCTGCATACGATCACGTTGGGCATCAAGAGCCGCGGCGTTGTTCTCAGCTTCGCCTATGCCCTGGTGCTGGTGTTCGGCTGGCCCGTCATCGCCATGATCGGGCTCGGCATTACCGACGCCTTCTTCGGTATCCGCCAGCGCTACCTGCAACGCAAGCCACCGCCCCCTTCCTCTACCTGATCACATCAACCGAACTCACTTCAAACAGGAGATCCATCATGGAAGTCATTCTACTCGAACGTGTTGCCAAACTCGGCCAGATGGGCGAGGTCGTCCGCGTCAAGGACGGCTTTGCCCGCAACTTCCTGCTGCCGCGCAACAAGGCGCTGCGCGCCACTGCCGACAACCGGTCCAAGTTCGACGGCATGAAGGCCGAACTCGAAGCCCGCAATCTGAAGGCCAAGGGCGAAGCCACCAAGGTCGCGGAGAAGATCGACGGCCGTAACGTCATCATCCTGCGTCAGGCTTCCGAAACCGGACAGTTGTTCGGATCGGTGTCGGTGCGCGATATCATGGCGTCGTTCGAAAGCGATGGCATCACGCTGAGCCGCAGCCAGGTGCTGCTCGACCACCCGATCAAGGCCATCGGCCAGCACGGGGTTTCCATCGCCGTTCATCCTGAGGTCGAAGTGTCTGTGAGCGTCACCGTGGCCCGCAGCGCCGACGAAGCCGAGCGCATCAATCGTGGCGAGGACGTCAGCAGCCGACAGGAAGATCTCGATGCTGCCGCCGAAGCGCTCGCCGCCGCCGGTGAGTTCTTCGATCCTGAAACGCAGCAAGACGACGAACGCGCTGAGGGTCCCGAGGCTTCGCAGTCCTAAGCCTTCATACGACGTCAAATGGCCAGACTCGATACCTGATATTTCAGGTTGGAATCTGGCCATTTCTATTTGTTATTTATAATATTTTCACACGCTTCACCCTTCGTCGCAAAGCAACGAAGATTTATTAGTCGGTTTTTGAATCCGGAGGTTTGGACTCTGAGCTCTTTGGCTCGGCCGGCTTCGATTCGGAAGCATGAGGCGTGGCCGAACTCGGCTCGGAAGACTTGGGTTCGGTGGCTCTCGGTTCGGAAGGTTTGGATTCCGAAGCCTTGGGCTCCGCTGCCGGTGCCACCGCGGGCACCGGACCGGGCCGTTGCGTCGGCGCGCTGCTCTCCTGCTCCGCTTTCGGTGCGTGAGAACTCGCGTCCTCCGGCTTGGCGTTCTCGCTTCCAGCGGCGTTATGAGACGGCGCATTCTCCTGATGCGATTTACTCTTGGCAGCCTTGCTTTTCTTCCGGTGCTTGTTTGATTTGCGGCCGGAATGTTGCCCCGCCTCGCCCGAACCATCGGCACCGGCACCCTGCACGGGCGGCTGGCTGCGGAATGGCCACCAACCGTTTTGCGCGGGTGCCGCTGGTGCCGTGACGGCGGGCGCCGCCTCCCGACCCCGCCGAGACCTGTCGACGCTGGGACGACGATCGACCGCTCCGTTAGCCAGCAGATAGCCGCTGAGCGCACGGGCCATGTCGCTGCTGGTGGTATAGTGCTGTCGCAGAAATCCCGGCAGCGAACCCGGCGGCACCGATTTCACCAAGCCCCGCGGGCTCTTGTGACACACCATGCATGCCCCGTTGAAAATTTGCGCCGGGCTTTTGCCGGCTTCGAGGTTTTGTGCCTGCGCCGGTGCCTGAACTGAAAAGCAAATTGCAATCGCCAATGCGGCGGAACCAAGCGTCCGGCCAAGCATGCCATCCTCCAATGTCGAAACCGTCATTGCTGCGAGACGTCGTCCTTACGTTGCTGCAATGCAGCAAGGCAGACATCGACCCGCACTGGTACGCGTACAAATCTACAGATGTCCAAATTCAGAGACGTTGTCGCCGTCCAAATCCGCGGTGGACGTCCCAGGGATCGGGTCGTCACGTCCCGCGCGACACGCATCTTTTATCTTATTGCGACGCGAATGGAAGCACACAGATGCGATGAATTGAATGCTGACGCATGGCGATTTGGGAATATCGCATGTGCAGCCAAGGCACTGGAACTAGACGAATGCCGACATTAGTATCCCCCGATGCGCCAGACTGCGCACAGGGTTCGCCCAACGATGACGGACCCGCACCTCTGGCGCTTGTCTGATCGGCCGTTGGGTGGTGGCGATGGACCGTTTGTTAGAGTTTTTTCTCAGCCGGTATATCCGGCGTGGGACGATGACCGTTACAACCGCGAGCGGCTTTCGCTTCAGATGTGGTGACGGCACCGGAGAACCTGTCGCGCTACGCTTCGTGACCCGCGCGGCGGAAAGACAGGTCCTGCTCGATCCCGAAATGGCCTTCGGCGAGGTCTATACAGAGGGAAACCTTGTCGTCGAACAGGGCTCGATCGCCGACGTTCTGGCTGTCGCCCTCGACCAACCCGATATGATGCCGCGCTGGGCCAAGCTGCAATGGTGGCTGCGCTATCTCGTCCGCAACATCCAGCAGTTCAATCCGCGTAGCCGTTCCAAAAATAATGTGGCACGCCACTACGACCTCGACGGCCGGCTGTATTCGCTCTTCCTCGATAGCGACAAGCAATATAGTTGCGCCTACTTCGAGACGCCGGAGTCCTCGCTGGACGACGCCCAACTCGCCAAGAAGCGACATCTGGCCGCCAAACTGCTGGTGGCGAACGGTCAACGCATTCTCGACATCGGATCCGGCTGGGGTGGGCTCGCCCTTTACCTGGCGGATATCGCCTCGGCTAAAGTCACCGGCATCACGCTGTCACGCGAACAGTTCGACGTCTCTCAGGCCCGCGCCAGCGAGCGCCCGCATGCCGCCGCGCCGACCTTCTTGATGCAGGACTACCGCGATGTCCCTGGCCCATTCGACCGCATCATTTCAGTCGGGATGTTCGAACACGTCGGCGTCGACCACTACGACACGTTCTTCAAGCGGTGCGCCGAGTTGCTCGCCGACGACGGCGTGATGATGCTGCATTCCATCGGACGCTCCGAAGGTCCCGGCATCACCAACCCATGGATTGCCAAGTACATTTTTCCCGGCGGCTATATTCCAGCGCTTTCGGAGGTTCTCCCCGCCATCGAGCGTGCGGGTTTGTTGGTTTGTGATATCGAGATCTTGCGACTGCACTACGCGGAAACCCTGAAAGCTTGGCGCGAGCGTTTCCTGGCGCGGCGCGAGGAAGCGGCCGCACTTTACGACGAGCGCTTCGTTCGAATGTGGGAGTTTTATCTGGCAGCCTCTGAAATGTCGTTTCGCAAGCAGAACCTGATGAATTTCCAGATTCAGATCACCAAACGACAAGGCGTAGTACCGACGACGCGCGATTACATCATGCACGAGGAAACCAGGCTGCGCGGCATCGAACGCGGCAACCGTCCTAGATTGCAGATCGCCGGCGAATAAACGTCATATCCGGGAAAGTCAGCGACCCCATGAAGGTCTTCGGGTCGGCCGCTGTGCGAGACCTTCGGCTGCCACAGGTGCGCGACAACGGCGTTTCGCGCTTTCAGGCATGAAACCGGCGCACATCGTCCAGCGCCCTCGTCGACGGCTGCCGCATCGAACGTCTCAATCAGCGACCGCAGCCAGCCATCCCAACGCTCGGAAATCGACATTTGCTCGTCGCGGATCAACATTAACTCCTCACCCTGCTGGGCTTTTCCGGCCGACTGACATCCAAACGCTCGACGCGCGAGTGAGGTTCCGTCGATCTCTGGAATATTGGTCGAGGAATGAACGCGAATGGTTCAACCGGC
>JBARXT010000162.1:0-21722 GCA_049647485.1 Xanthobacteraceae bacterium | reverse complement strand
CCCAAACCGCAACGAGCAAGAAAGAAAAAGCCGCCCCCTTGACCAAAACCTGAGACCCAAACCATACATAGAGGCGGGTCACTTCTCGGCGAAAATCCCGGGTCAGCTCTCAGCGGAAATCAACAGTGAGATGGCAACCACAGCCGCCAAGATAGGTGATCTTTCCGTCAAACTAGCTGAATCAGCTTTGATTGCTCGCGAAAGAGGCGACGAAGTCCACGCGCTGTTCTTTTCCATCAAGGCCGCAGAACTCTTATCACTTGCCAAGGCGCTCGGCTGGAAACCGGGCCCCACCCGACCCGAGGGCCAGGAATGAGCAGGACGGCTGCCCAACATTCAATCATGGGGAGCGTGCCGGAGCACGTCTACGCGGCATTTGAGGATATGCCCCACCTGACAATGCCGAGGCTCGCCAAAGTGCTCCACATGGATCTGAAAACCATCGGGAAGCACCGCGAAGCCGGAAACCTTCCGGTGCACATCAAGGGCACCGGCCTTGAGCGGCGACACTATGTCTGTACGCTTGGCGATGTCATTGAATTTTACCGCCGCACTGGTGAAGCATGTCAGTCTTCAAAGTCCGAAAATCGCCCTATTACCAGTTCGATTTCCAGATCAAAGGTTATCGCTTTTACGGTTCCACCGAAGAAAAGTCTAAACGTGAGGCTGAGGAAGTCGAGAAGGCCAAGCGCGCCGAAGCCAACCGGATCGTTGAGCAGATCGTCACCTCAGGGCGAAAACCCATGACGGTTGGAACCGCCTGCGATCGTTGGTGGGATGAGGTCGGGCAGCACGGCAGCGACCCTGACTTGAAGCGCGCGCTTGACTGGCTGGCCGTCCAGATCGGGCCGAAGGTCGCGCTGCACGACGTGAACGACAACATGATTTCACTGGCGGTGCAGGCCCGCCGCCGTGACGTTATGCGCGCCGGCCGGGACGCCAAGGGCACCCAGCTTTACCGGCCACTGAGCACCCGGACCATCAACAAGACTGTTCCGTCACTGTTGCGCCGCGTTATGAACCGCGCGCGCCGGGCGTGGAGCGTCACTATTCTAACCGAGCCGAACTGGAAGGAGCACTTCCTTGAGGAGCGGAAGCGGCCGGTCCGCGAGATCACGACCGAGGAAGATGCCAAACTGGACGAGGTCGAAAGCCGAGATTTCGCCCTGCTCCGCGAGTTTGCCGAGATCATGGGCCTTCGACGCCGGGAAATGCTGCTGACGTGGCCACAGGTCGATTTCAACCAGTCCACAATCGCGCTGATCGGCAAGGGTGGCATCCCGGCCATTCTGCCCCTGACTCGCCGCGCCTATGAAATCCTCTGGGGCTTGCGGGGCCACCACCCCACGGCGGTGTTCACGTTCGTGGCCCAGCGCACCAGGGTCTGCCCGAAGACCGGGACGAAGTTCGTCAGGGGCAGGCGCTACCCGATGACCTATTACGGGATCGGGACCAACCGGCGCCGGAAGTGGGTTAAGGCGGGCGTGGATGCGCGGCTGCACGACACGCGCCACACGACAGGCCAGCGGGTTCTCCGCACCACAGGTAACCTGAAACTCGTTCAGACCCTGCTCAGGCACACCGAGATCAGAACCACCGCCCGGTTCTATACCGACACCACCATGGCAGACCTTCGGGCTGGGATGGAGCGCACGGAATCCCAGAAAAATCCCCAGACAGAAAATTTCGCTGTGTCCAAACCCACGAAAACAAAGGGAAAATAGATGGCTGACCCACGTCTTTCGATTCCGAGGGTCGGAGGTTCGAATCCTTCCGAGCGCGCCATTTTTCGTTATTCCGAAACCGGACTTATTTCTCTCCGCCCGCGCGGGTGTGAAAACTGCTGAGGCCGGATTGGGGGTGTCGTTTCGCCTGGCGCACCGCCTCACGGAAATCCTCGACGTCGAACCAGCCGAACGCCTCCAGCGTCGCGAGAACATCGTCGTCGTCGATACGAGCGGCTTCGACGTCATATTGTCCGAAGCGTTTTTGATCCACGGCCTGAATGCCGTAGCCCGTCACTGCCCATTGCCGGCCCAGCCAGTAGATATCCCGGTGCAAACTCATCGGTCGTTTCTATCGTGATTCTGCGGCGACAAAACGCATCCGAGCCGGATGGCGATCCTCCGGAGCCGCGTCTTGTGCATAGCGGCAGAAGTTGCGTTGGGATGCACGCGGAAGGCCGACGGTGGCGCGACACCTCCGGCAATCGAATATCGATGGCAACGGATCGAACCCTTTATCTTTTTGGATGTCTCAAATACCGTACTGAATCAACTCGCCGATCTGATCGGCAAAAGGAGGATCGATGCGTCAGTGGATCTATGCCGCAGCTACAACTCTTTCCCTCGCGGCGTTTGGCGCCCTCGCGCCGGCGCAAGCGCTTCCCTTCCAGACCGGCATCGCGGTGCCTTCGGATGTACAGCAGGCACAGTTCGTCTTCGGCGGCCGCAATTACTGCTTCTATCCGAATGGCTGGAACGGTCCCGGATTCTACTGGTGCGGTTATGCCTTCCGCCGGGGGCTCGGCTGGGGTGGCGGACACGGCTGGCATGGCTGGGATCATCGTCGGCCGCATGCGCACGGTGGCCGCGGCTCGCGTCCTCATATGGGCGGTCGCCCCGGTAGTTCTCGTCCGCACGCGAGCGGTCGGCCGGGTGGCGGACGGTCAGGCACATATCCGAGTGCATATGGCAGCGGACGGGGCGGTGGCGGCGGCGGACACGGTCATCGTCGCTAAACCCACGCAGGTGTCATCACAACGTCACGAGGAGCCCGGATCATTCCGGGCTCTTTGCTTATTTCGCCGGCGTTTCAGCACTCTCGGCACAACCAGCGACCGACGCGACAATACCGTTGCGGAAATGCCGCGTTGACGGCCCCGGACGGCCTTTGGCATAACCGATGCTGGATGGCGCAACCGCAACAACTGGGGCACGATGAGGAACGGACTGTATTCGGTCCACGTCGATCTGCTCGACGGCAGGACAGGCAAAGGCAGTGGCGTGGTCGTTTTCCGCGACGGGAAAATTCTCGGCGGTGACGCCTATTTGTTCTATGTCGGAAGCTACATCGTCGATGGATCGGTGTTCAAAGGCGAATTGCAGATTCAGCAACATACCCGCAGCGTCGATGTGAATCCTCTGTTCGGCGGGCAGAATCAGCCCGTCGGTGTCGGAGTGTCCGGAACATTCACCGAAGCCGGCGGCACCATGACCGGCACTGCGCTGGTTGGAAAAGCGAGCCAGATATTCACGGCAACGCTGCGCAAACTGGCGGACGCCGACTGAACCTCACCGCGCGGCGGCTCTCGATCCTGGCTGACGGCGCGCCGCCATTGTCACGCTGCAAATTCGGCAGGCGCGTTGCGCGGCAGAATCATCTGCACACGGGTTCCCGTGCCCGGTTCGGATTCCAAATGGATTTGTCCGCCCAGTCGGCTGGTGACGATACTATAGACGATGTGTAATCCCAGTCCGGTTCCGCCCTCCTCCCGCCGCGTGGTGAAGAACGGATCGAACGCGCGTCGCCGGATGTCAGGCGTCATGCCGCAACCGTTGTCGGAATACAGCACCTCCACATGGTTCTCGCCGGCTGCCCGCACCTTGATGTTCACCTCGCCCGCGCCGCCACCGGGAAACGCATGGGCCACCGAATTGAGAAACAGGTTGGTCAGCACCTGGCCGTAAGGGCCCGGATAGCTGTTCATCATCAACCCCTGCTCGCATTCGACCTTCAGCGTCAGGTTCTGTTTGCGGATGCCGGGGCGCAAACTCATCACCACCTGATCGGTGAGATCGGAGAGATTGAATGTGCGCTGGTCGGAGTAACTGCGATCCGCCGCGACCTGCTTGAATGACTGAATGAGTTCTGCAGCGCGATTGAGATTGCCGACCAGTTGCGACGCGGCGCTGCGGCTCATCTCGACAAATTCATTCAGGCTGGACCGCCGCAGGTCGCCGCGCGCGACCTCCTCCGCGAAGACCGTGGCCTTGCGCTCCAGCGACGAGGCGACCGTCAGACTGATCCCGACCGGATTGTTGACCTCGTGGGCGACGCCGGCCACGAGGCGTCCAAGCGCCGCGAGTTTCTCCGCCTCGATCAGCGAATTCTGCGTTTCCCGCAAATGCTGCAAGGCCGCCTCGGCGGCATCCTTCGCCTTGCGCATTTCCAGTTCGTTGCGTTTGCGCTCGCCGATATCCAACGCGACCGTGACAATCTGCTTGATGTTGCCATCCGAACCGCGCAGCGGCAGCTTGTTGACCAGCCACTGACGCATGGTGCCGGAGGAATCGATATATTCCTCCTCGTAGAATCCGAGTTCTTCGCCGGCATCGAGCACCCGGCGATCGTTCTCGTCGGTCTTCTGCGCGCCGTAGCGCGACATGATATCGCTGGTGGTACGGCCGATGGCGTCTTCCGGCTCGATGTTGAAGATGTTGGCCATATAGCGATTCATCAGGACATAGCGCATCTGCATGTCCTTGAGGTTGATCACCGCCGGCACGGTGTCGATCACCTCCTGCAAACGGCGACGCCCCTCGGCGACCTCGTCCTCCGCCCGCTTCTGATTGGTGATGTCGCGAACCACACCCTCATATCGGACGACATGCCCCGCCTCGTCCCGCACCGTCGTGGCGCTGTCGGACAACCAGAGCACGGTGCCGTCACGCTGCCGGACCTGATATTCGAACTCACGCACCATGCCGTCGCGCGCCATCCGCTCCTGGTACTCGGTGCGAAGCGATGGATCGAGATAGATCGCCATGGCGACATCGGTAACGCCTTCGATCAATTCTTGCGGCGTGTCGTAGCCCATCATCCGCGCCAGCGCTGGATTGGCGTTCAGCAATCGCCCCTCGGGCGTCGTGACATAGATGCCGTCGATCGAACTGTCGAACAGCTTGCGATAGCTCTCCTCGGCCTCGGCAAACCGCCGCTCCGCCAGCGAGCGACGCTCCACCTCCCCGGCTTGAGCCGCTACGGCGGCGCGCCCCTTGCGCCCGGCCATCGCCACCAGATAGCCCAACGCGGCGCCGACAAGCCCCGCGACAATGCAGACGGGGATCAACGTCCCCGCATCGGTCAGATCAATCGCCAGTTGCGGAAAAAGCACGATCACCTGCCCGCGTGAAGGAGGACATTTCCAGTCGCCATGGCCCGGCGCCGGACATATGCCCTCTCAGCGTAGCATAAGGATCAATGGATTCGAACAGGCGCTTACCGCGCCGGAACGTCGAACAACTCGCCGTCATAACCCGCCTCGGCCGGGATTTTCAGGCGGCGTTTGTCGCCGTCCTTCGTCACCACCGGCATCACCGTCACCACGCGCGAGCGCCGTGCGTCGTCGATGGCAGCATCGACCGTCTGCTGTTTGCCGAGCTTGATCAGGTTGCGCGTGGTCGGAAACGGCAGGATAAAGCGACCGCTCTTGCCGCCGTCCAGTGCCTCCTGCGGCGAGACCCAGATCGAGCCGGTGGACTCGCGTCCGTCATGCGCGCCGACCTGCTCCGGCGGCGCCTTCGCCAGAAAGAAATGCGTATCGAAGCGCTTGGGTTGTCCCTCCGGGGTGATCCAGTGCGCGTAGTGCGCGAGACGATCGACCGCCGGGATCAATTCACTCGCTGCAAGAATCTCGCGGAACGACATTTTACCTTCGCACAGGGCGATGCGATGCGCATCCGCGACAGCGGCCGCACGCGATGCCGCGATCAGGTCCTGCGAACCGCGCGGGCGCGCCAACAGGATGCCGCTCTCCTCGAAAGTCTCGCGGATCGCAGCGACACGGAACTGCAATGCAGCCGCATCGAGACCGCCGCCGATCTCGCAGAGCGCGGGATCCTCGACGATATCGCGGTCACCGGGATCGACGCTACCGCCAGGAAACACCAGCGCGCCGGATGCGAACTCGATCTGATAGTGCCGCACCATCATGAATACTTCGATGGCGCTTTGACCGGCGCGCAACAGCAGGATGGTCGAGGCAGGCCGCGCGGAGGCAACTTCGGTCGGCATTGAGATTCTCCCTTAGCCGGCGGCGCTCGCCTGCGGTGCGGTCAACGCACGCTTGTCGACGCGCGCGACCCGCGACAGCAGGTAATCGACTTCCTCGCGCGCTTTGGCGCTCAGCATCGGGCCCGGCTTGCGCTGCGCAGCGGACGCGATCATGCCGCGCTTGTTCAACACGTATTTGCGCACGGCAACACCGACGCCCGGTTGCTGCTCGTAACGGATCAGCGGCAGATGCGCATCGAACAGATCGTGCGCCGCGTCGCGCTTGCCTTCCTTCGACAGCCGCACCACGTCGATCAACAGTTCAGGGAAGGCGTAGCCAGTCATCGCGCCGTCGGCGCCGCGCTCCATCTCGAAATCGAGGAAGGTCGCGCCATTGCCGGTGAGGATCGACAACGGTCGCAGCGAGCCGTCCTTCTGGAAGCCGCGCAACGCGGTGATCTTCTCCAGTCCCGGCCAATCCTCGTGCTTGAGCATCGCGCAGGACGGATTGTCCATCACGATCCTGCGGATCACCGCCGGCGTCATCACCACGCCCAGGGTCAGCGGATAGTCCTGCAACACCCACGGGACGTCATCGCCGATCGCCTCCACCGCCTGCTTGAAGTAGGTCGTGATCTGATCGTCGGTGCGCAGGTTCGGCGTCGGCGCGATCATCACCGCCGCCGCGCCCGCGTCCATCGACGCCCGCGCCAGCCCGCGCATCGCGGCGAAGCCCGGTGCCGAGACGCCGACCACCGTTTGCAATGACTTCGCGCGCTTAACGAACCGCGTCGCCACGGCGGCGGCCTCGGCGCTATCCATCTTCGGCGCCTCGCCGAGAATGCCGAGCACCGTGACGCCGTTGCAGCCGACCTCCGTGTAGAAATCGACCAGACGATCAATCGAACTTTCGTCGATGCGCCCGTCATCATGAAACGGCGTCGGCGCGATCGCAAAGGTGCCGCTGGCTTCGTGGGTGAGTTTCATCGTCGTTCCTTCAAAATCGTCGCGCGGCCATCGCATCGTCGGAGAAGAATATCTCCTTGGCATGGGTGACAATGTCCTCGGCCTTCCAGCCGTCATGCGGCGGCTTCCAGCCTTCCATTTCCAGCATCTTCATCTCGCGCACGCCGCGTGGGCCGGAGACACCGAGCACCTTGCCGGTCTGATCACCGGAGAGGTCGCTGACCATGTATAGCACGGCCGGCGCGATGCCATCCGGCCCCAGCGCGGCACCGGGATTGTCGATATAGCGTTGCAGATCGGCGGTCATCCGCGTCAGCGCGCCGGGCGCCAGCGTCCAGATGCGAATGTTGGACTTGCGGCCCTCGATGGCGAGCACGTTGGAGAGACCCCAGATGCCGCCTTTCGCCGCGCCGTAATTGCTCTGGCCGAAATTGCCGATCAGCCCCGAGGTGGACGAGGTATTGACGATGACGCCACCGCCATTGTCCTTCATCCAACGAAACACCGGCGAGGTGACGCAAAACGTCCCCTTGAGATGGACCTTGAGGCACTTGTCCCAATCGGCTTCGCTCATCTTGGCAAAGCTGCGGTCGAGCAGGATCCCGGCGTTGTTGACGAGAATATCGGCGCGGCCGAAATGCTTAATGGCGTCGTCGAACACCGACTGTCCGCCGGCCATGGTGGAGATGTCGGCGCCGTTGGCGACGGCGCGGCCACCTTCGGCCTTGATGGCATCGACAACCTTCTGCGCCATCGAGGTATCCGAACCGCTGCCGTCGCGCGGCCCGCCGAGATCGTTGACGACCACCGCCGCGCCCTCGCGCGCGAACAGCTTTGCGTAGGCCTCGCCGAGCCCACCGCCCGCGCCGGTGATCAGCGCTACTTTTCCGTCAAGCAATCCCATGGGTTTTCTCCCTCTGGTCATTGCCGGACTTGATCCGGCAATCCATCATCTTGAAAAGATGGATCCCGGATCAAGTCCGGGCATGACGGCTGTTTGTAGTCGCAGCTTTCGCTACGCCAATTCCGTGCGGCCGTTTTTGATCACGGTGACGCCGCGCGATTTCACCTTGGCCTCGAACGAAATCACGTTGCCGTCCTTCCACAAATCCATCGTCACGGTCTCGCCCGGAAATACCGGCGAGGAGAACCGCACCGCGTGGCGACGGAACGCCGACGGATCATAATCGGCATAGGTCTGCAACACGCCGCGACAGGTGATGCCGTAGGTGCACATGCCGTGCAGGATCGGACGCGGGAAACCGGCGCGCTTGGCGAATTCCGGATCGCTGTGCAGCGGATTGCGGTCGCCGCAGAGACGATAGATCAGCGCCTGATCGGGGCGCGTCGTGATGTCGACGGTCTGATCGGGCGCGCGCTTCGGCACCTCGTGCGCCTCCGGCTGCCCCTGCGCGGGTCCGCCGATGCCGCCGTCACCGCGTGCGAAGCGCGACGCGACCAGCGTCGCCAATGCCTCGCCTTTCTCGTTCTTCAGCACGGTCTGGTGGCGGATCACCAGTCCCTTGTCCTTGCCCTTGTCGAAGACGCCGAGCACGCTGGAGTCTGCGGTGATGTTGGCCGCCACCGGCATCGGGGTGTGGAAGGTGATGTCGCGCTCGCCGTCGACCACCATCAGGCGGTTCAGTTCCATGTCGCCGGGGCCGGAGCCCCACGCCGCGACCGACGCGAAGGTCGGCACCACCTTGAGCGGCCGCTCGGTGAAACACGCTTCGTTGACGAACGCCAACTCCTTCTCGTCCATCGGATCGGCGCCGAGGCCGATGCCGTAGGCGTAAAGCATCACCTCGCGATCGGTGTAGCTGTATTTCTGGCCGGTGCTCTTGAGCGCCATGAGTTGGTCGTAGCTGAGCGCCATGTGTCTTTCCTCCAGGATTTTCCATGCTCCCTCTCCCCGTCTGCGGAGCGAGGGTTGGGGTGAGGGGCTTGTTTTATTGGGATGAGAGGCTCGTTTTAACGGACGTGTCCCCTCACCCGAATCACTTCGTTCGCCGACCTCTCCCCGCACGCGGGGAGAGGTAAGTCGTCACGCCGTCGTGAAGAACGGCAGCGGTGCGCCGTCGGTGGGCTTGAACACCACCTTGACCTTCTGGCCAATCTTCAACGCGCCAAGATCACAATCAACGAAATTGGTCTGCACCGCCGGGCCTTCCTTTAGCTTGACGTAGCCGATGGCATAAGGACCGGTCGGCGATTTCCGCATCAGGCTAAAGGTGTAGATTTCGCCCTCGCCGCTACTTTCCTCCCACACCGTCTTGTCGGAGAAGCAGAACGGGCAGATCGAACGCGGGAAGTAATGCGCCTCGCCGCACGCGGTGCAGCGCTTGATCATGAACTTTCCCTGCTTGGCAGCATCCCAGAACGCCTGCGTTTCCGGATTGCCCTGCGGCGCGGGGTACTTCTTCTCTTGTGTTTTCGCTTCGCTCATCACACGCGCTCCAGAACGGCAGTTGAGGCGGCGTGGCGCACGCCGAGAAGACCGCCGGTGCCATGCACCAGCGCGAGATCACAATTCGGCACCTGTACCTTGGGGTGCGCTTCGCCGCGCAACTGCCGTACTGCTTCGAGGATCTTGGTCATGCCGCCGCGATTGACGGGGTGATTACTGCACAGCCCGCCGCCGTCGGTGTTGAACGGCAGCTTGCCGACGCCGGAAATCAGGTTGCCATCGGAGACGAACTTGCCGCCCTCGCCTTTCTTGCAGAAGCCGAGGTCCTCGAGTTGCATCAGCACGGTGATGGTGAAGCTGTCGTAGATCGACGCGTACTTGATGTCCTTCGGCGTCACGCCCGCTTCCTCGAACGCGCGCGGACCGGACCATACGCCTGCGGAATAGGTCAGGTCGAGATCCTTGCCGCCGCGCGGCCCCTTCATCGCCTCGCCATGGCCGATCAAGCGCACCAGCGGCTTCTTCAAGCTCTTGGCGATCTCCGGCGTGGTGACGATCAGCGCGCCGCCGCCATCGGTAACGACGCAGCAATCCATCCGGTGCAGCGGATCGGAGATCATCGGCGAGTTGATGACGTCCTCGACGGTGACGACATCTTTCAGCATCGCGTGCGGATTGTATTGCGCATGATGCGAGGCCGCGACCTTGATCCACGCGAGTTGCTCGCTGGTGGTGCCGTAGTCGTGCATGTGACGCATGGCACACATGCCGTAGGCATTGTGGGTGGTGGCGCCGTAAGCCGCCTCGAAATCCGCTTCCGCGCCGGCCGCCCGCGGCGGCATCACGCTGGTGCGCGGCTTGCCGGCCAGCGTCACCAGCGCGATCGAGCATTTGCCCGCGGCGATGGCTTCGGCGGCATGCCCGATATGGATGATGTAGGAACAACCGCCGGTCTCGGTGGAATCGATGTGGCGCAGCTTCCTGGTGTTGAAACCGAGATAATCGACCATCGGCCAGGCGCCGCCGGGCGCGTCACCGGCACAGAAATAGCCGTCGACGTCGTCGATGGTCAGCCCCGCATCCTCGATCGCGCCTTTGGCGACTTCGGCGTGCAACTGCGCGGTGGATTTGTCGGGTGCGTGCCGGGTGGGATGCTCATAAATCCCGGCGATGTAGGCTTGGCCCTTGATCGTCAAAAGGTGTCTCCGCTGGCGTTTTGTCCCCAGCGGATTTTTTGGCCCGTCTGCGCAGCCTTGGCAAGCGCGGAAATATTCCGCGCCGTGAGACGCTTGCTATTTCGCGGCTATTCAGCCGCCATCTGCCGTGTCACCGGTGGCGGGTTGACCAGATCCTTGGCCAATTGCTCGTAGCGCGCCCTGACCTCCTTCACCGCCTTCTCCTTCACTGGCCCGTAGCCGCGAATACGATCCGGCAGCGACAGCAGTTCGATAGCGATATCGATGTTGGCGGGCGACACCAGCCGCAGCACCGTTTCGATGTCGCGCTCATAACCGGCGATCAATTCGCGCTCCATCTTGCGGTCCTTGTTGTAGCCGAAGACGTCGAACGGCGTGCCGCGCAGGCCCTTCATCTTCGCCAGCAGCCGGAACAGCGGGAGGATTCGCGCGCTGAACTCGCGCTTCAGCGGCCGTCCTTGGGTATCGAGTTCGGAAGACAGGACCGGCGGCGCGAGGTTGAAGCTGATCTTGTAATCGCCTTCGAATTGTTCGCGCAGCATCTTCTGGAAGCGGCCGTCAGTGTAGAGCCGCGCCACCTCGTACTCGTCCTTGTAGGCGAGCAGCTTGGCGTAGTTGATCGCCACCGCGCGCGGCAATTCCTCGCCGAAGCCGTGTTGCTTTGCGACCACCTTCACCTGATCGACTACCTTGCGATACGCGCTCGCAAGATTTGCGTTCTGGTAATCGGTCAGCAATTGGCTGCGGTGCGCGACGATCTCGTCCAGCGACATGGCGTCGAGCGTCTTCGGCGCGATGGTCTCGTCCTTGCCCTTGATCATCTGCGCCAGCCGCGCCGGATCGGCGGCCGCCAGACGGCCCAATTGGAACGCCTGGGTGTTCATCTTGATCGACACGCCGTTGATCTCGATGGCCTGCAACAGCGCTTCCGCCGACAGCGGCAATCGGCCCTGCTGATAAGCATAGCCCATCATCATCATGTTGGTGGCGATGGCATCGCCTAGCAATCCTTCCGCGACCTTGGTGAAATCCATAAACGCGGAGTCCTTGGTCAGCGCGCCTTGCAATACGCTGTCGACCTTCCGATTCTGGAAATCGAAGTCGCGATTGTGGATGAAGTCCGCGATCGGAATGAGGTGCGTATTGACCACGCCGTGGGTGCGAGCGGAATCGCACAGCGAAATCGTCTCCTTGGAAATCGCCATCACCTCGTCGGCGGCGATCAGCAAATCAGCCGAGCCGGTGACGATCCGCGATGTTTTCACGTCGTCAGTGTTCTGCGACAGCCGCACGTGGCTGAGCACCGCGCCGCCCTTCTGCGCGAGGCCGGACATGTCGAGGATCATGCTGGCCTTGCCCTCGATATGCGCGGCCATGCCGAGCAGCGCGCCGATGGTCAGAACGCCGGTGCCGCCGACGCCGCCCACCGCGATGTTGTAAGGACGATCGAGCGTCGGCCGCGACGCCGGCTCCGGCAGATCGCCGATCAGCGAGGTTACGTCCATCGCCGCGCGCTTGCGCGGCTTGCCGCCATCGATGTTGACGAATGACGGGCAGAAGCCTTTGACGCAGGAATAATCCTTATTGCAGCTCGACTGGTTGATGGCGCGCTTGCGGCCGAGTTCGGTTTCCAGCGGCTCCACCGAGATGCAGTTCGACTGCACCGAACAATCGCCGCAGCCTTCGCACACCGCCGGATTGATCATCACCCGGCGCGCCGGATCTTCCATCAGGCCGCGCTTGCGGCGGCGACGCTTCTCGGCGGCGCATGTCTGCACGAAGACGATGGCCGAGCAGCCGGGCGTTTCGCGCAAGGTCTTCATCACCGTGTCGAGATCGTCGCGATGCGCGGTCTTGACGCCGGGCGCTATGGCGGACGGCGGATAGGCGTCGGGATTCTCCGACACCAGATAGATGTTGCGCACGCCTTCGCTGTGCAACTGATAGGTGATCTGTTGCGGCGACAGATCGCCATCGTGACGCTGGCCGCCGGTCATGGCCACGGCATCGTTGTAGAGGATCTTGTAGGTGATGTTGGCCTTGGAGGCGACCGCCTGCCGGATCGCAAGGCTTCCCGAATGGAAGTAGGTGCCGTCGCCGAGATTGGCGAAGACATGCTTCTCATTGGTGAACGGCGCGATGCCGACCCAGGTGACGCCCTCGCCGCCCATATGCGTGAAGGTCTCGGTGTTGCGGTCCATCCACAGCGACATGAAGTGACAGCCGATGCCGGCCATCGCGCGGCTGCCTTCCGGCACCTTGGTCGAGGTGTTGTGCGGGCAACCCGAACAGAAATACGGCGTTCGCGCGATCGGCACCACCGACTGCACCTGCGAGGCCGAGCGGCCGTGGAACCAGTCGGCCTTGGCGCGGATCAGCGCCGCGATCTCGGGATCGATCTCCATTGCCAGCAGACGATCGGCCAGCGAGGTCGCGACCGTTGCTACGCTCAGTTCTTCCGCGAACGGCAGGAAGCGCTTGTCGTGATCGTCCATCTTGCCGATAATGCGCGGGCGCACATCGTCGCGCCAGTTGAACAACTCCTGCTTGACCTGGTTCTCGACGATCTCGCGGCGTTCCTCGACGATGACGATTTCCTGCAAACCGACCGCGAACTGCCGCACGCCTTCCGGTTCCAACGGCCACGGCATACCGATCTTGTAAAGCCGCAGGCCGATGCGCGCCGCCACCTGTTCGGTGATGCCGAGCTCGCGCAGCGCCTGCCGCACGTCCTCGTAGCTCTTGCCAGACGCCATGATGCCGAAGCGCGCGTTCGGCGAATCCATGGTGACGCGGTTGATCTTGTTGGCGCGCGCAAACGCGATCGCCGCGAAGCCCTTGTAGTCCTGCAGCCGGCGATCCTGCTCGTAGCGGTCATCGGGCCAGCGCAGGTTGAGGCCGCCCGGCGGCATCTCGAAATCGGTGGGAATGACGAAGGGCGTCAGTTCGTCGGCGAGATTGATCTCCGCGGTGGTCTCCACCGTTTCGGTGATCACCTTCATGCCGACCCAGCAACCGGAATAACGCGACATCGCGATGCCGAGCAGACCCATCTGGATCATTTCATGAATGCTGGACGGATAGAGATACGGCATCAGCGCGGAGATGAAGGCGTGGTCCGACTGATGCGGCACCGTGGAGGATTTCGCGCCATGGTCGTCGCCAGCGAGGCAGAGCACGCCGCCGTTCTTGGCCGAGCCGGCCGCGTTGCCGTGGCGGAAGACGTCGCCGCAGCGATCGACGCCGGGGCCCTTGCCGTACCAGATGCCGACGATGCCGTCGTGCTTGGCGCCAGGCGAGAGATTGAGTTGCTGCGAACCCCAGATCGCGGTGGCCGCGAGGTCTTCGTTCACGCCGGGCTGGAATTTGACGTTGTACTGCTCGAGATGCTTGCGCGCCGCCATCAACTGCTGATCGTAGCCGCCGAGCGGCGAGCCGCGATAACCGGTGACGAAACCGGCGGTGTTGAGGCCGGCCGCGCGGTCGCGCCGGATCTGGGCCATCGGCAGCCGAACCAGCGCCTGAATGCCCGTGAGGAAGATGTGTCCCGATTCCTGGGTGTACTTCTGATCGAGACTGATTGGACCTTGGTTGATTCCCATTCCGCCCTCTTCTTGCACCCGCAAGGGTGTTTCTTACAGATGTGGTGGCAACTGCTTTAGAACCAGTCTACGTCGCTTTTCGGCGTCAGTGCACGACAAATCTCAACCGCGGCGCGCCGTGCGTACAGATCACAATTTCATGTCCGGAAAGCCCGCGATCATTTTGAAAGATGTCGTTTGGCGAACATTTTCTTCAACGAGATGTCCGCCCGATTTGACGATCTTTTTCACAAGCGCAGGCAAAGCGGCTTCGGTCGATGTTTCTTGCCAGATGCAGGAGAACGCACGCGGCAGCAACCAGCGGCGATTCGCGATCACAAAGACTGGACGGCCAGCCGCCCTCACGCGGTGAGATCGTCCCCATGCGTTAATTGCTGATCTCCCATGTCCATCGCGCCATGTGGAGGCGCCTTAGCTTTTTGCAGTGCGAAAGCGCTCTCTTGCGTGCATCGCCACGCCGTCATCGCATGCTTTCGGAGGTTCCCCAGGAACTGTGCCGCTCCTGACGAATTGCCTTTGAGCAGACAGAAGGAGCGCTATTTCCATGGCCTACGAACGTGACCCGAACGACCCGTTCCGCCCCGCCGTCGGCAACGAGCCTCGTCGCGACGCGCGGTCCCTCGATAACGACTTGCAGGCCGATCCTGAACTGGCCGAAGGCCCCGCCAGCGGCACGCGCATTGCGCTTTACGCCGTCGCCGCGGCCGTGATCCTCGGCGCGGTGTTCTATGGCCTGAACAACAGCGAAACCAACACAGCGACCACCGGCACCGGTACGCCCACGGCGCAGACCACCGCGCCGCAATCGACGCCGAAGGCCGACCGCAATCTGGCGGAACAGACCAAGCCGCCAGTGGCGCCGGGCGTCCGCGACGTCACGCCGTATAACAACCAGCCGGGCACCACCACCGGTTCGGCGCCGGCGCAGCCGCAATCGTCTTCGCCGCCGGCAACCGACGGCAGCAAGGCAAAGCAATAAGCGGCAAACAGTAGGAAGCACAGCGGGAGTGCATCGATGATGCATCCCGCTGGTTGTTCTTCGATCAGGCTCCGAACATCTTGTTCAATTCGGCGGCGGGATAGCCGTCCGCGAACGAATCGAACGATCCGTTGTCGAGAATGTCCCGTGCACCGCGCATGAACGCGCCCCACGCGGTCCGGGCCATCGCGCCGCCAATGCTGATGCGGCGCACGCCGAGATCGGTGGCATCCCTCACCGTCAATCCGCCCGGCCAGCCGATCAGCAAATTGACCGGCTTCGGATGCACCGCCTTCACCACCGCGGCCACCTGCTCCCTTGTCCGAATGCCCGGCGCATAGAGGCAATCCGCACCCGCATCGGAATAGGCAACGATACGATCCAGGACCAGATCGAGATCCGACTGCCCGACGAAGAAGCTTTCGCAGCGCCCGACCAGCATGACATCCGCGCCGCTGGCATCGATCGCCGTGCGCGCCGCGGCGATGCGCTCGATCGCCAGCGAACGATCGTAAAGCGGCTTCGCCTTGTCGCCAGTAGAATCCTCGATAGACAGTCCAGCGACGCCGGTGCCGATCGCGCGCGTGACATTGGCGGCGACGCCTTCCGGCGCGTCGGCAAAACCACCTTCGAAATCGGCGTTGACCGGCAAATCGACCGCAGCACAAATCTGCGTCAGGTGATCGATCACGTCATCGCACGTCACTTTGTTATCGGCCCGTCCGGTCGACCAGGCGTATCCGGCGCTGGTCGAGGCCAGCGCCTTGTAACCGAGGTGCTGCAACGCGCGGGCGCTGCCGACGTCCCACGGATTTGGAATCACGAAGCAACCGCTTTGATGCAGCCGCCGGAACGTCGCGCGCTTTTCTGAAATCGAGACTGACATTGCCTGCCTTCCTGTAAGGGTTTCCGCATCACATCATGCAAGCCGACCGCCATGCTTCGGCCCCCACCGAACTGTCATTCCAATCCCCGTCAATGCAGATCGGCGTCATAGACGAACTTCGGCATTTCCCATTTGAAGGCGATGGCCAGCAGCCGGAATGTCAGGCCGATCGCCAGCGTCGCGAGCACGACAAGATCGTGATTGAGTTGCAGCCACACGCCGCCGACATAGATAATCCCGACCACCACCGAAACGCTGGCATAAAGCTCGCTGCGAAACAGCAACGGCACGTCATTACACAGCACGTCGCGCAGCACGCCGCCGACACAACCGGTGATCATGCCCGACACGATGACGATAAGAAGCGGCACCTGCATCGTCAGCGCAACGTCGCAGCCGAGGATAGTGAAGACCACGAGGCCGATGGCATCCAGCACCAGAAAGGTCATCCGCAGCCGATACATGAAGCGGGCAACCGCGATGGTCAGCAGCGCCGAGACGGCGGTGAGCCCGAGCAGCCGGGGATGCGCAACCCACAGCAGCGGATGATGCCCGAGCAACACGTCGCGCACCGAACCGCCACCAAGCGCGGTGACACAGCCGAGCAGCGCGACGCCCATCCAGTCCATGGTCCGCCGGCCGGCCGCCAGCGCAGCCGTCATGGCTTCCGCCACGAATCCCACGATCGACAGAACATGAAGGACCGTATCGCTATGCTGCATGCCCTTCGCACCCGCATCCGCCGCCGTGGTTGATCGCCCCTGAATCAGGTTCAGGATCGTAACCGGACGCTCCCATCATGCAAGATCGGGCCGTGCCTGCCGCCGAATCGGATCCGACCTCGGCGCACCGCCCGCCTATGGCGGTCGTTGGGAAATCCGCGCCATCAGCGCGATGCGTCGCTCGAATATGCTTCCGCCAGGATCAGAATGTCGCGCGAGCGTTTGACATCCGGCCAGTCGCGATCGAAATCGGCAACCAGACGCTTCATCTCCGCGCCATTGGTTGCAGCTTCCAATGAGGCAAGATCGGCAAACTGATACATCGCGGAATGAACCGAGGGATCAGTCTTGCTCCAGTAACGCCATGCCGTCTTGACGCCGAACGACTTGACGGCGTCCGGCAGATGCTCGCGTGAATACCACGTATCGAACGCGGCGCGCTTGCCTTCGTCGAGCACCACCGAGCGAACGACAAAAACGTGATGCGGCATCCGTTCTCTCCTTACAAGGGCAGGTTGTCGTGCTTCTTGGCCGGAATCTCGACCTTCTTGTCGCGCAGCATGGCGAGCGCGCGCGCGATGCGGCGGCGCGTCGAATGCGGCATGATCACGTCGTCTATGTAGCCGCGCTCGGCGGCGACGAACGGCGACAGGAAACGATCCTCGTATTCCTTGGTGCGCGCGGCGATCTTCTCGGCGTCGCCGATGTCCTGACGGAAGATGATATCCACCGCGCCCTTGGCGCCCATCACCGCGATCTGCGCCGTCGGCCAGGCATAGTTCATGTCGGCGCCGATTTCCTTCGAGGCCATCACGTCGAACGCACCGCCATAGGCCTTGCGGGTGATGACGGTAACGAGCGGCACGGTGCACTGCGAATACGCGAACAGCAATTTCGCGCCGTGCTTGATCAGCCCGCCGTATTCCTGCGCGGTGCCCGGCAGGAAGCCCGGCACGTCGACGAAGGTGACGATCGGAATGTTGAAGGCATCGCAGAACCGCACGAAGCGCGCGGCCTTGCGCGAGGCGTCACTGTCGAGGACGCCCGCCAGCACCATCGGCTGGTTGGCGACGAAGCCGACCGTGCGCCCGGCGACGCGGCCGAAGCCGGTGACGATATTCTTGGCGAAGGTCGGCGCCAGTTCGAAGAAATCGCCTTCATCCACGACCTTCAGGATCAATTCCTTGATGTCGTAGGGCATGTTCGGGTTGTCGGGGATCAGCGTGTCGAGCGAATTATCGACGCGCTCGATGTCGTCGAAGCTCGGCCACTCCGGCACGCCGTCGGAATTGTTCGACGGCAGGAAATTCAGCAGCCGGCGCATCTGCAACAGCGTCTCGACGTCGTTATCGAACGCGCCGTCGGCGATGGACGACTTGGTCGCGTGCACCGACGCGCCGCCGAGTTCTTCCGCCGTCACCACCTCGTTGGTCACGGTCTTCACTACGTCGGGACCGGTGACGAACATGTAGCTCGTGCCCTTCACCATGAAGATGAAGTCGGTCATCGCCGGCGAATAGACGTCGCCACCGGCGCACGGCCCCATGATGACGCTGATCTGCGGAATGACGCCGGAGGCCTGCACGTTGCGACGGAACACGTAGGAGTAGCCCGCCAGCGCCGCGACGCCTTCCTGAATGCGCGCGCCGCCCGCGTCGTAAAGACCGATGATCGGCGCCCGCGCCTTCATCGCCATGTCCTGCAGCTTGGTGATCTTCAGCGCGTGGGTCTCCGACAGCGAGCCGCCGAACACCGTAAAATCCTTGGCAAACACGAACACCTTGCGGCCGTTCACGGTGCCCCAACCGGTCACCACGCCGTCGCCAGGGACCTTGGTTTTCTCCATGCCGAACTCGGTCGAGCGATGCTCGACGAACATGTCGAACTCCTCGAATGAGCCCCTGTCGAGCAGCACCTCGATGCGCTCCCGCGCGGTCAGCTTGCCGCGTTTGTGCTGCGCCTCGATGCGCTTTTCGCCGCCGCCGAGTTTCGCACCGGCGCGCCGCGCCTCGAGAGATTCCAGAATGTTGGTCATAGGTCCCAGCCATCAATGCGGGGCGCGTTGCCCCGGTGTCGCCGGGGCTTTCTAACACGCTGTTTTCCGGTATGGAAACCGGGGAAACGGTGCAATTTCCGGTCGAAATCCCTATGTAGAGGACCTCTGCCCGCAAGGAGACCCGTCATGACCGCCACCGCTGCCGAAACCACAGCCGGAGCCGCCACCGGCGGGGTGCGGACCCTGCTGCGAATCGAGGGGCTGACGTTGTTCGTCGGCATGACGTTGCTTTACGGCGTCTGGGGCGGCTCCTGGTGGATTTACGCCATCCTGTTCTTCGTGCCGGACCTCAGCTTCCTCGGTTACCTCGCGGGACCGCGGGTCGGTGCCCTGGCCTACAACGCCATGCACACCTACATGCCATCGCTGATCCTTGCAGTGTTCGGCTTCGCGCTGGCGCTGCCGCTGACGCTCTCCATTGCCATGATCTGGATGGCGCATATCGGGATCGACCGCGCGCTGGGCTTCGGGCTGAAATACGATGCGGGTTTCGGCTTCACCCACCTCGGTCGCATCGGCAAGACGGCGCAAGCAGGCTCCTGAATTCCTAACGGTGCTGCCTGTATCCCGGATACGATGCGGCGCAAGCGTGAGCGCGTGCCGCTTCGCTGATCCGGGATCATAAGGCGCGATAGAGCAAGCCGTCATTGCCGGGCTTGCCCCGGCAATCCATCATCTTTTGAAAAGATGGATGCCCGGATCAACTCCGGGCATGACGAAAGCGTTTCCCAAAATGGAAGGACTCTGGTGTTGGCGCGGTCCTAAGCCGTCCTTCAGATCGCGCCGATGTCCCCGAGCAATTGTTTGATCAGTATCATCCGCGCGGCGGTGTGGCGCGGTTCGCGGATATCGATATTGAGCGCGAACACGGTCTGCTGCCCGGCCTTCTCGGCCCAGCCGACTAGCCAGCCGATCGATGGACGCGCCTTGCCCGCCTCCGTGCGATCGTCGACACCGATCAGCCCGGTCTTGTAGCGGATCACTGCTTCCCCTGCCTTTTCCACCGGCAGGATATCGCGCGTCAGTTCCTGACTGCGTTTCGAGACAGGTAAGGCACCACGCCGCAGCCGGTCGAGAAAGTCGATCTGCTGGATCGGGTCGATCCGCATCTTGCCGGTCAGCCAGAACCGATCGATGCCGCCACCGATGTTCCTGTTGCCGTAGTCGAGCAGGTTGACATACTTCTGCATCCGCTCCTCGCCGATCCGCCGGGCGATCTGCTGATAGACGGGCACGGCCGACGCCGCGATTGCCGAACGCAATGTGTGATCCTTATTCCAGTCGGGATAGGCGCGCGTCACGCCGTCCCACTTGAACACGTCCTTGTCGGGATCGGCGACGACGCCGGTATCCAGCGCGATAACGGAATTGGGAATCTTGTAGGTCGATGCCGGCAGGATCGCTTCGCCGGAACGCGTCGCATCGCTGGCGACGATCAGATAGTCCTCGGTCTTGTAGCCGACGAAGGTGCCGGCCGTTCCGGCCTCGGCAAAGCGCGTGGCCAGGCTCTCTCGGATTTCACTCCGCTGCGGCGCGACGCCAGCGCGCGCGACGCGTGGCAAGGCGACGGCGGCGAGACAGGCAAGCGCGTGACGACGATTGAGCATGGGATCATCCGGTTCGATGTGATGGCAGCGACTTTCAACCGCATCGTGGTCAAACGATGGCTAACGCCTCGAGCGGCTCAGCGCACGCGCCCCGACAGCCGCAGCACGAACACCAGCACTTCCGCGACCGCCTTGTAGAGTTCGGCCGGAATCTCGTCGCCCAGTTCGACATAGGCGAGCGCGCCGGCGAGCACCTCGTTTTCCTCGATGGGGATATCGTGCGCTTTCGCCACCTCGACGATCTTTTCGCCGAGTGCGCCGCGGCCCTTCGCAACCACGCGCGGCGCGCCGGAATGATCGTATTCCAGCGCGATCGCGAGTTGATCTTTCAATGACGCCGTGTCGGTCATCACGACGCCCGATCCAGGAAATGACCGGCCTGCGCGGCGGTGACCTGCGGTGGCGCACCGTCGCGGATCACAATATCGCCGGGCTTGAGTTCGGCGTGGCTGAGCGCCTGACTGAGTTGCGTCACGCCCGCGCGTAACTGGCCTGCGGTGGCAGGCCGTTCCGCCCACATCCGCACCGACGTGGTCTCGCCGCTCAGCGACACCACCGCATGCACCGGCCCGGCCGGCTCGACATCAAGCGAGAACCGCGCGCGCCAGACGCGCTTGGCCGCCTCCATCTCATTGCCGCCACCGTCGCGCGCGATTTCGAACTGTGCCACCGCGGTGCCCATCGGTGTCGCGAACGGGATCTCGAAGTGCCAGCGCGGCGTCGTTGCGTCACCGCGCGCGGACAGCGCGTCAGTCCGATCCGGCAGCGAGGCGATCTGCAACAAGGTCGTGCGCGCGATGGCGGCATCGGTGTCGTCATGCAGCCGATGCACGATCTCGGAGGCCGACGCACCGCTTGCGAGCGACGCCACCGCAATTGCCTGCGCCGCAGGCGCCGCACCGCGCACCGGTGGCGGCGGCATGTTGGTGCGAACGAGAACCGCGTCGTCGGCAGCATCAACCGTCGTCGCTGTTGTGCCTTCCGACGAGGCCGCTGCTTCCTGCAACAGATTGAGCGCGAGTTTCGCCGTCACCGCATCCAGCGGCGCGTTCGTCGTGCCGGGTCCGGCGGCAAAGCGCGTACCCGTGTGCGCGACATCTTCGGCGACCGGCACGCGCGCCTGCGGCAGCAGGATTTCCTGGACGTCGAGGTCCGGCATCAATGACGGCGATGACGCGTGGCCCAACGTGGCGGCGGCTCCCGACGTCGATGCCGCCGTTGTCGATGCGGTTTGCGCACGTGCTGTCGTCTGTGATGATGCAGCGTCCGCTTGAGGGGTCTGATCGAGTTGCAGCGACAGCAACTGC
>JBARXT010000161.1:0-32454 GCA_049647485.1 Xanthobacteraceae bacterium | reverse complement strand
GCGACGCTACCGACGGTCACCGTCACCGCGCCGAAACCCGCGCGGGCACACCGCGCCCGGACATCGCGCGGCGCGCCACGGACGGCGCAGGATAGCGGTCGCACCCAGACGCCGTCTCACGTCGTGGTGCCGGCGATGCCGGGGGCGTTGACGGTCGCGACCGCGCAGCAGGCATTGCGGGAAATCCAGCAGACGCCGGGCGGCGTCGCGCTGGTGACGGCGGACGCCTATAAGAACTCGACCGTCGCCAGCACCATCAAGGACGTGCTGGACTACGTGCCCGGTGTGTTCGCCCAGCCGAAGTGGGGCGACGACACCCGGCTGTCGATCCGCGGCTCCAGCCTGTCACGCAATTTCCACCTGCGCGGCGTGCAGCTCTACATGGACGGCATCCCGATCAACACCGCCGACGGCTATGGCGACTTTCAGGAGATTGACCCGACCGCCTACAAATATGTCGAGGTGTTCAAGGGCGGCAACGCGCTGCGCTTCGGCGCCAATTCGCTCGGCGGCGCGATCAATTTCGTGACGCCGTCCGGCCGTGATCCGTTCGTCAACGGCGTCAGCATGGATGCCGGCGCGTTCGGTTTCTGGCGCTTGCAGGCCAACGCCGGCGGCGTGAACGGTCCATGGGACGGTTTCGTCACCGCATCGACGCAGGCCAGCGACGGCTTTCGCGATCATAGCTTCGGCCACGCGACGCGGGTGAGCGGGAATGTCGGCTACCAGTTCTCGCCGGACTTCGAGACGCGGTTCTACCTCAATGCCAACGAGGTGCGGCAGCGGATTCCCGGTACGGTGAGCAAGGCCTCGGCGCTGACGTCGCCGACCACGGCGGCGGCGGGCAACCTCGCCCTCGACCAGCAGCGCAACATCGACACCGTCCGTCTTGCCAACAAGACGACGATCCGCTTCGACAACACCACGGTGGATTTCGGCGCGTTCGGTGTCGACCGCCACCTGATGCATCCGATCTTCCAGTGGCTGGATTATCGCTATCAGGACTATGGTGGCTTCGCGCGCGTCACCGACGATCGCGTGATCGGCGGATTCCGCAATCGCCTCGTCGCCGGCGTCAACGTGCTCAACGGGCGGATCGACAACAAGCAATACGCCAACCTCGGTGGGCAGAAGGGCGCGCTGCTGTCGTCGTCGATCGACAGTTCGAAGAACGCGTCGGTCTATGTCGAGGATTCATTCTATTTCCTGCCGAACATTGCGGCGGTGGCGGGCACGCAATTCCTCCATGCGACGCGGGACAGGAAGGACCGCTTCCTGAGCGACGGCGATCAGTCGGGATCGACGGCGTTCAATCTGTGGAGCCCGAAGGGCGGCCTGCTGTGGCAGATCGATCCGACCTGGCAGGCGTTCGCCAATGTCTCGCGCAGCGCCGAGGTGCCGAGCTTCGGCGAGAGCGCCAACGGGCCGGGCATTCCGACGATTCCGTTCACCAGCATCCGCCCGCAGCGCGCCACCACCTACGAGATCGGCACCCGCGGCAAGCGCCCGGACGTCACATGGGAACTGACGGCGTATCGCGCGCAGATCAGGAACGAACTGCTCTGTCTCTACAGCGCGTTCGGCAATTGCAACGTCACCAATGCCGACCGCACGGTGCATCAGGGCATCGAGGCGGGGTTGGGCGTCGCGCTGTTCAAGAACATTTTCGTGCGCGGCGATCAGGCTGACAGGCTATGGCTGAACATGGCCTACACCTACAACGATTTCCGCTTCGACAACGATCCGGCATTCGGCAACAACCTGCTGCCCGGCGCGCCACGGCACTTCGTGCGTGCCGAGGTGCTCTACAAGCATCCGAGCGGGTTCTACATCGGGCCGAACGTCGAGTGGGTGCCGCAGGGTTACTTCGCCGACAGCGCCAACACGCTCAGCACGGACGCCTATGCGATCTACGGCTTGAAGGCGGGATTCGACGACGGCGGCAAATATTCGGGCTATATCGAAGCCAGGAATATCGCCAACAAGGCTTATATCGCCTCGTCCTCCATTATCGACAGGGCGACAGCCACATCACCATTGTTTGAACCGGGAACGGGCAGGGCCATCTATGCTGGATTCAAAGTGCGATGGTGAGATCGACACGACGCCTCACGCAAACCGATCATTTCGACTGACTTCAGGGAGACAAGTTATGCATCACATTCTGACCAAGCGCGGCCTGCTGGGTGGCGCACTCGCGGTGGCGTTGGCATTCGGAGCGAGTGCAATCGCGCAAGCGCAGGATCAGAGCCAGCCGGTCAAGGCTGGCGATCTGGTGATTTCGAACGCGTGGACGCGCGCGACGCCGGGCGGCGCCAAGGTCGGCGGCGGCTACCTGACCATCGAGAACAAGGGCACGACCGCGGATCGTCTGGTCGGCGGCACGACCACCGTGGCGGGCAAGCTCGAGGTCCATCAGATGAGCATGAGCGACGGCGTGATGAAGATGCATCCCGTCGAGGGCGGCCTCACTATTGAGCCGGGCAAGACGGTGAAACTCGCGCCGGGCGGCTATCACCTGATGCTGGTCGATCTCAAGCAGCCGTTCAAGCAGGGCGAAACCGTGCCGGTGACGTTGTTGTTCGAGAAAGCCGGGAAGGTGGCTGTTTCGCTCAGCGTGCAGGGCATCGGCGGTGCAGCGCCGGGGGCGAGTGGCGGCGCGATGATGATGATGAAAAGGGATCCCGATCATTCCCAGCATGGCGCGGGAAAATGACGCGGAGATTTCAAACGAGCCTTCTCGCGATGGCGGGAGTGGCGCTGGCAATGGCGGGCTACGCTGCTCCGGCGTCGGCGCACGTCACCGTGCAACCGGCTGACGCGGCGGCGGACAGCTACGCGCAACTCATCTTCACCGTGCCGCATGGTTGCAACGGCAGCGCCACCAAGGCGCTGCGCGTCAAGCTGCCGGATGGCATTCTCTCGGCGAAGCCGCAGATGAAGCCGGGCTGGCGGGTGGAGATCAAGACGCGCAAGCTCGATACGGCGGTGGCGGGGCCGCACGGCAAATCCGTCAGCGAAGTTATCGACGAAGTGGATTGGCGCGGCGGTCCGCTACCGGACAATCTCTACGACACTTTCGGGCTGGTGGTGCGGTTGCCCGACAAAGCGGGGCAGGTCCTTTATTTCCCGGCGGTGCAGGAATGCGAGCAGGGCGTCGCGCGCTGGATCGAGATTCCGACATCCAGCCACAGCGCGGACAAGCTGCACGCGCCGGCTCCGGCGGTTCGGCTCAAAGCCAAGACACCTTGAAGTTATCTCCATGAAACAAGCGGTATGGGCGATGCTCATGTTGCTGACGGCCTTGATCCCGTCAGTAGCCTTCGCCCATGCCAGCCTGATCGGCAGCGATCCTTCTGATGGCGCGCTTGTGATGCGCGCGCTTGCCGCCGTGACGCTGACCTTCAACGAGCCCGTTGCGCCGCTGACGATCCGCATCGTTGACGCAAGCGGCGCGGCCACAGCGGTCACGGATATCCGTCGCGACGGCGCGCAACTCATCCTCACGCCGCCTGCCATGCCGGGCGACGGTGCACGCGTCGTCAGTTGGCGCGTGATGTCGGCGGATGGGCATCCGGTTGGTGGCTCGCTGACGTTCTGGATCGGCCAGCGCGGCAATGCTGCGCCGCTCACGGTGCGCTCGGACGACAAGGTCTTGCGCGGCGCGATCTGGCTGGCGCGGCTCGTCATTTATCTCGGGCTGTTCGTCGGCGTTGGCGGCGCGCTCTTCGCGGCATGGATCGGACCACGGGACGTGGTCGTGATGCGAAGGATCGGTGTTGCCGTGAGCGTCGCGGCGCTGGTCGCGCTCGTGCTTTCAGTCGGCTTGCAGGGGCTCGATGTGCTGGGGCTGCCGTTGCCGTCATTGAGCAACGGGGATGCGTGGGCAATCGGCGCGCGCGGTTCGTTCGGTCACGCGGCGGCACTTGACGCGGCAGCGCTGCTGCTCGCGATGCTGTCGTTTCGCTGTTCACCGCCGTTTCGTCGCGTGATGGCGCTGATTGCGTTAGTCGGCGCAGGGCTCGCGCTCGCCGCCACTGGTCATGCCGCCAGCGCGCAGCCGAGATATCTGACAATGCCGGCGGTTTTCCTGCACGGCGTTAGCCTCGCATTCTGGATCGGCGCGCTGCCGCCGCTGGCGTTGGCGATGCGCGGGCCGCGCGAAGCGGCGATTGGAATCCTGACGCGTTTCTCGCGCGTGATTCCCTTCGCCGTTGCCGCGCTGCTGGTGAGCGGGCTGCTGCTTGCCATCATCCAGCTCGAACGGTTCGATGCGCTGTGGACCACCGACTACGGCCGCGTGCTGGCGATCAAGCTTGCTCTGGCCGCCGCGCTGCTGCTTCTCGCATTGTGGAACAGGTTGCGGCTGACGCCGCGCATCGGCCGCGGCGGCCACGCCCGGCGTCTGATGCGTAGATCGATCTTCGCCGAACTGGCGCTGGTCATTGCCATTCTCGGCGTGGTCGGGTTGTGGCGATTCACGCCGCCGCCGCGCGCGCTGGTGATGGCGAATGACGACTTCTTCACGCATGTGCACGCCGAGCGGGCGATGGCCGACGTCACGCTGTCGCCGGGCCATGCCGGGCCGATCACCATCACGATCCAGCTTCGCATGCCGGACGAGCGCCTGCTGGATGCCAAAGGCGTCTCGGTGACGCTCTCCAAGCCCGATGCCGGCATCGAGCCCGCGACCGCCGAGGCGCAACCGGCCGGCGAGGGGCAGTGGTGGGCGTCGATGGCCGCGCCGGTGCCCGGACGATGGACGTTGCGGCTGGACATCCTGATTTCCGATTTCGACAGTCTCGGCGTCGAGGCGCCGGTTCTAATCAAATAATCGTTTTCGTGAAAAGCCTGAATTTCAGCGGTCTTTTCGCTTTCCGTCGCGGAAGTGGCCGGAATTCCGCCGTTTTCGCAGGGCTCCGCTGGTCCTGCCCTTGTGTTTTGCCGGCCGATCCGCTTTCACTGCGCCGGTCCCCATTTCCAACTGATTCCCGAGCGTGCCCATGCGACTGTCGCGGTTCTTTTTGCCGATCCTGAAGGAAAACCCGAAGGAAGCCGAGATCGTCTCGCATCGCTTGATGCTGCGCGCCGGCATGCTGCGGCAAGAGGCCGCCGGCATCTATGCCTGGCTGCCGCTCGGCTTTCGGGTGCTGAAGAAGATCGAGCAGATCGTCCGCGAGGAGCAGGATCGCGCCGGCGCCATCGAACTGCTGATGCCGACCTTGCAACTCGCCGACCTGTGGCGCGAGAGCGGCCGCTACGATGCCTACGGTCCCGAGATGCTGCGCATCGCCGATCGCCACAAGCGCGAACTGCTGTACGGGCCGACGAACGAGGAAATGATCACCGAGATCTTCCGCAGCTACGTCAAGTCGTACAAGAACCTGCCGCTCAATCTCTATCACATCCAATGGAAGTTCCGCGACGAGCAGCGCCCGCGCTTCGGCGTGATGCGCGGCCGCGAATTCCTGATGAAGGATGCCTATTCGTTCGATCTCGACGAGGCCGGCGCGCGCAAGTCCTACAACAAGATGTTCGTCGCCTATTTGCGCACCTTCGCGCGGATGGGCTTGCAGGCGATCCCGATGCGCGCCGAAACCGGGCCGATCGGCGGCGACCTCAGCCACGAATTCATCGTGCTGGCGGAGACCGGCGAGTCCGGCGTGTTCTGCGACCGCGACGTGTTGAGCCTGCCGGTGCCCGGCGCCGATACCGACTATGATGGCGACCTGACGCCGATCATCAAGCAGTGGACCTCGCTCTACGCCGCGACCGAGGACGTGCATGACGCCGCGCGGTTCGAGCAGGAAGTGCCGGAAGCGCGCCGCGTCAACACGCGCGGCATCGAGGTCGGCCAGATCTTCTACTTCGGCACCAAGTATTCGGATTCGATGAAGGCGCTGGTCGCCGGACCCGATGGCGCCGAGACGCCGATCCATGGCGGCTCCTACGGCGTCGGCGTGTCGCGACTGGTCGGTGCGATTATCGAGGCGTGCCACGACGATGCCGGCATCAAGTGGCCGGAAGCGGTGGCGCCGTTCCGCGTCGCGCTGCTCAACCTCAAGCAGGGCGCGAGTGAAACCGATGCGGCGTGCGAGCAGCTTTATCGCGATCTCGCCGCCAAGGGCGTCGATGTGTTGTACGACGACACCGATCAGCGCCCCGGCGGCAAGTTCGCCACCGCCGATCTGATCGGCATTCCGTGGCAGGTGATGGTCGGCCCGCGCAGCCTCGCGGACGGCAAGGTCGAACTCAAGCAGCGCAGCAACGGCGAACGCGAGCTTCTCAGCCTCGCGGATGCCGTGGCGCGCCTGACATCGTGATGGCTTATCCACCGGGCACTGTCGGATATCGAACCGCGATGCGGCCCCAATCCGCCCGAATCGTGTGACATTCGAGCGATGGATGATGCCATGAGCGAGCCAGTTCGAACCCGACCCTTCGCCCCCTTCGAGTGGATGCTGTCGACGCGCTACCTGCGAGCCCGCCGCAAGGAAGGCTTCATCTCGGTCATCGCCGGCTTCTCGTTTCTCGGCATCATGCTCGGCGTCGCCACGCTGATCATCGTCATGGCGGTGATGAACGGCTTTCGCTCCGAACTGCTCGGCAAGATTCTCGGCCTGAACGGCCACCTGTTGATCCAGCCGCTGGAAAGTCCGCTGACCGACTGGAAGGACGTTGCCGATCGCGTCAACAAGGTTTCGGGCATTCGTCTTGCCGCGCCGGTGGTAGACGGGCAGGCGCTGGCGTCGTCGCCGTTCAACGCGTCGGGCGTGCTGGTGCGCGGCATCCGGTCCAGCGATCTCGACAACATCACGTCGATCGCCAAGAACATCAAGCAAGGCACGCTGGAAGGTTTTGACGAAGGGCAGGGCGTCGCCATCGGCCGCCGTCTCGCCGATCAGCTTTCGATCCATGCCGGCGACAACATCACGCTGGTCGCGCCGCGCGGCGCGGTGACGCCGATGGGCACGACGCCGCGCATCAAGCCCTACAAGGTCGCGGCGGTGTTCGAGATCGGCATGTCGGAATATGATTCGACCATGGTGTTCATGCCGCTGGCGGAAGCGCAGGCTTATTTCAACCGCGCCAACGACGTCACCGCCATCGAGATCTACACCGTCAATCCCGACCGCATCGAGCAATACCGCAAGGCGGTGACGGAAGCGGCAGGGCGGCCGATCTATCTGGTGGACTGGCGGCAGCGCAACTCGACCTTCTTCAACGCTTTGCAGGTCGAGCGCAACGTCATGTTCCTGATCCTGACTTTGATTGTGCTGGTGGCGGCGCTCAACATCATCTCCGGCCTGATCATGCTGGTGAAGGACAAGGGCAGTGACATCGCCATCCTGCGCACAATGGGCGCGTCGCAAGGCGCGATCATGCGGGTGTTCCTGATCACGGGGGCCGCCATTGGCGTGGTCGGCACCCTGACCGGCCTCGTCGTCGGACTGGTGGTGTGCCTCAACATCGAGTCGATCCGGCAATTCCTGTCGTGGCTGACCAACACCGAACTGTTCTCGCCGGAACTGTATTTCCTGTCCAAGCTGCCGGCGGAAATCGACGTCGGTGAAACCGTCGCAGTGGTGATCATGGCGCTGACGCTGTCGTTTCTGGCGACACTCTATCCCTCCTGGCGGGCGGCGCGCCTCGATCCCGTCGAAGCCTTGCGGTACGAATGATGGCGGCCATGGACGAAAACGAAAAGGAAGTCCCGGCCGTCTATCTGCAGGACATCCGGCGGCAGTATCAGCAGGGCGAAACCACGCTGACCATTCTCGACGGCGCCAGTCTGGCCCTATGGGCCGGGCAGTCGGTGGCGCTGGTGGCGCCGTCCGGCTCCGGCAAGTCGACGCTGCTGCACATCGCCGGGCTGCTGGAGCATCCGGACGACGGCGAGGTGTACGTTTCCGGGCTTGCGACCTCGGGTCTGTCCGACGCCGAGCGCACCCAGATCCGCCGCACCGATGTCGGTTTCGTCTATCAGTCGCATCGGCTGCTGCCGGAATTCACCGCGCTTGAAAACGTGATGATGCCGCAACTGATCCGCGGGCTGAAGCGCAGCGAGGCGGCGAACCGGTCGCGCGAACTGCTGGCCTATCTGGGGCTGGGTGAACGTGTCGTGCACCGCCCGTCGGAGTTGTCCGGCGGCGAGCAGCAACGCGTTGCCATCGCGCGGGCGGTGGCCAATGCACCGCGCGTGCTGTTCGCCGACGAGCCGACCGGCAATCTCGATCCGCACACCGCGGATCACGTCTTTCAGGCGTTGATGCAACTGGTGCGGGCCACCCAGGTCGCGATGCTGATCGCAACCCACAATATGGACCTTGCCGATCGCATGGACCGCCGCGTCTCGCTGGAGAACGGCAAGATCGTCGAACTCCGCTAAGGCGCGATCAGGAAAGACGCGTGGCAGTTTTCGCCCGCGTATCCCGCTCTCAAATCCGGGTCTGGCCGATTGCGGCTGTGCCCCTCTCAGGAGCGATGGTGATAATGGCGGTGGCGATGCCGGCGCGGCTCGGGCGGCGGCGCATAGCTCATGTAGAACGGATTGGCATCGCAAAAATTCAACAGGCCGGAGGCGGTCGCCTGGCACTGCTCGTAGGTGTCATAGCGGCAATCGCCGTGCGCGTCGGGAATGTTCTGTCCCTTCATACAGAAAGCCCGCTCGCCGGCCTGAGCCGGAGCACTGGAGAGAGCCGCTGCTGCGCCCAGAACAAGGGCCGCGAAAAACGCCGATCGCATCTTAGCCTCCGTGTCGGCCGCCTCGCGACCGTGATTCGTATCTAGTGGTCCGACTTTAACATTTGAATGTCATTGCAGCAGACACTTTTGCAAATGTTAGAATTAAAGGACCACTAGCAACTGTAAGCTTGTAGTGGAGTGAATTTGACATTCGCCTGCCGGATTCGCGGCAAATCGGATCGCGAATGTCAAATCCACTCCACTGGCGCTACCCAAACGATATTACGGCCGCAGGTCAATTCACGTTCGTGACGTGCGGCGGTCGTCGGGTTCGAATCCGGCGCAGCTCTCGAGCCCTTCTGCCGGCTTGAGTCGCGCATCAACTTTCCATTAACGACCTCTGGCATCCGGCTGGATGGCGCTTGACTCCTGTGAACAAACAGAGAACAATGTTCTTCATATGTTCCATGGAGGCGAATATGCTGAAAGTGTTCGTTGAAGAAGCCGCCGCGCTGATCTCGCTCACGCTCTTTGTTGGAATGATCGGGGTCTGGGCACAGGTGATCCCCCAGCTTTGAGAATCGACGGCCCGCCGTTGCAATGATTGCCGCATGGGCGGGCGGTGTATTTAGCCAATCCGAACCTGCGGCCCGCGGGTTTGTCCACGCAAGTAGGTACCGGGACGATGGACCTGGCCTCAGGATGCAGGCAGTAAGCCCGGATCGTCCTGAGCCGCCAGGCCGGGAAGCATCCGGTTCCGCAGCGGCGGTGCCTTGACCTCCGGCGCGGTCCGCAGTACGAAGCGTCACCTGTGGCCGGCCCGATTTCGGATATCCGGCGCAGCGGTTAATTCCCGAAACGAGAGCCCGCTTGGCGGCTCATCCTCGGAAGAGGGTTGGGCGCAAGAGGGCTGTTTGGATTCCTGACATCTTCACGGCGGACGCGGATCACCGACGATGGCTTTCAGCCCGTTCAAATTCCTGCAAGAAGTGCGTAGCGAGACGGCCAAGGTCATCTGGCCGACCCGTCGCGAGACGATTGTGACCACCATCATGGTGTTCGTGATGGTGGCGTTCGCGTCGCTGTTCTTTTTCGTGGCGGATATCATCATCCGCTTTGTCGTTACAAGCTTGCTCGGTATCCACTGACGAGCCGCGCGGAATCTTGATCATGAGCATGCGCTGGTACATCGTTCACGCCTATTCGAACTTCGAGAAGAAGGTTTCCGAATCCATCCGCGAGCAGGCCAAGCAGCGCGGGCTCGAGGACCTGTTCGAACAGGTGCTGGTGCCGACCGAGAAGGTCACCGAAGTGCGCCGCGGTCGCAAGATCGACGCGGAGCGCAAGTTTTTTCCGGGCTATGTGCTGGTCAAGATGAACCTCACCGACGAGGCGTTCCATCTGATCAAAAACACGCCGAAGGTTACCGGCTTCCTCGGCGCCGAGAACAAGCCGATGCCGATCTCCGAGGCCGAGGCCATGCGCATCCTGCATCAGGTGCAGGAGGGCGTCGAGCGGCCGAAGGCGTCGGTATCGTTCGAGGTCGGCGAAAACGTCCGCGTGGCCGATGGTCCGTTCGCCTCGTTCTCCGGCGTGGTTGAGGAAGTCGACGAGGGCCGTTCCCGCGTCAAGGTGGCGGTATCGATCTTCGGCCGGGCAACGCCGGTCGAACTGGAATTCGCTCAGGTCGAGAAGGTCTGATCGCGACGTCATCCTTCGAGGCCCTCGCTTTGCTCGGGCACCTCAGGATGACGATATCGAGTTCGCGTCATCCTGAGGTGCGAGGGCAACGCCCGAGCCTCGAAGGAGGGCGCGGGGAAACAGCGAAAGTTGTTTCCGCAAGACCCGTGGAAGGGGGCAGGCGATCGCCAGTCGCGTGCCGGACCCGCACCACGGTCCCTGAAGATCCGGATGGTCCGGATCGTGAAAGGAGTGACATATGGCAAAGAAAGTGACCGGATACCTGAAGCTTCAGGTGCCGGCCGGCGCGGCGAATCCCTCGCCCCCGATCGGTCCCGCGCTCGGTCAGCGCGGCCTCAACATCATGGAATTCTGCAAGGCGTTCAACGCGCAGACGCAGAAGGAAGAAAAGAACGTTCCGATTCCGGTGGTGATCACGATCTATGCGGATCGGTCCTTCACCTTCGAGATGAAGACCCCGCCGATGTCCTACTTCCTCAAGCAGGCCGCCAAGGTCCAGTCCGGATCGAAGGCTCCCGGCCGCGACGTCGCCGGCAAGGTGACGAGTGCGCAGGTGCGCGAGATCGCCGAGAAGAAGATGAAGGATCTCAACTGTGATACCGTCGAAGCGGCCATGAAGATGGTCGAGGGCTCCGCCCGTTCGATGGGCCTTCAGGTCGCGGGGTAACGGTCATGGCAATCGGAAAGCGTTTGAAGAAGTCCCGCGAAGGCATTGACCGCACGAAGCTTTATCCGCTCGCGGATGCGATCAAGATGATCAAGGAACGCGCCACCTCGAAGTTCGACGAGACCATCGAGGTCGCGATGAACCTCGGCGTCGATCCGCGTCACGCCGACCAGATGGTCCGTGGCGTCGTCACCTTGCCGAACGGCACCGGCCGCACCCTGCGCGTCGGCGTGTTCGCGCGCGGTGCGAAGGCCGACGAAGCCAAGGCCGCCGGCGCCGACGTTGTCGGTGCGGAGGACCTGGTGGAGATCGTGCAGGGCGGCAAGATCGAGTTCGATCGCTGCATCGCCACTCCGGACATGATGCCGCTGGTCGGCCGCCTCGGTAAGGTGCTCGGCCCGCGCGGCATGATGCCGAACCCGAAGATCGGCACGGTGACCATGGACGTCGCCGGCGCGGTCAAGGGCGCCAAGGGCGGCTCGGTCGAGTTCCGGGTCGAGAAGGCCGGCATCGTGCAGGCCGGCGTCGGCAAGGCCTCGTTCTCGGAAGAGAAACTGGTCGAGAACGTCAAGGCGCTGGTCGATGCGGTCTCGAAGGCGAAGCCCGCGGGCTCCAAGGGGACCTACATTCAGCGCGTCGCGGTGTCCTCCACTATGGGCCCCGGCGTCAAGGTCGAGCCGGGCACCACGCTCGTGTAAGTCGGCTGCAGTGTGAATGAACAAGAGGGCGGGACAGGGTAATCTGTTCCGCCTTTTGCTTGAGCGGGTCGCCTTCATGCAGGGAGAAAGCAATGTCCGATAAGGTCTTGGTTTATTCGCGATTTCCCAAGGCGATGATGGCCCGCATCGGCGAGCGCTACGACCTGCTCGTCAGTAAGGGGCGGCCGATGGCGGAGGTGTTTCCGCCGGAGCAACTGGCCGACGTTCGCGTGCTGATCTCGGCGGGCGGCACGCCATTGCCGGCGCAGGTGATGGATTTGCTGCCGTCGCTCAAGGTGATCATCTGCTATGGCACCGGCTATGACGGCGTCGACCTCGCGGCGGCTTCAGCACGCGGCATCGCGGTCGGTCACAGCCCGGCGGCGAATGCGGCGGCGGTGGCCGATCTCGCCGTCACCTTGATGCTCGCGGTGACGCGACGGCTCATCCCCGCCGACGCCTATGTCCGCAGCGGCGACTGGGCGGCGGCCAAGCCGTCGCCGCAGATGGTACCCCGGCCGGGTAATCCGGGCCGCCGCATCGGCGTCTATGGCATGGGCGCGATCGGCCGCAAGATCGCCGCGCGTGCGGCGGCATTCGAGACCGAGATGGCTTATTTCAGCCGGTCCCGGCATGACGTGCCTTATCGCTACATCGACAGCCTCGCGGCGTTGGCGGAGTGGTGCGACGTACTGATCGTGGCGGTACGCGCCGGCGCCGACACCCATCACATCATCGACGCCGACATCCTGCGCCGGCTTGGGCCGGAGGGTTATCTCGTCAATATCTCGCGCGGCTCGGCGGTCGACGAGGCGGCGCTGGTCGCAGCACTTGCGGACGGAACTATCGCAGGCGCGGGGCTCGACGTGTTCGAGACCGAGCCGCACGGTCCGGATGCCCTGACCGTGTTTCCCAATGTGGTGCTGACCTCGCATATCGGCGGCCACACCGCCGACTCGCATCTGGCGATGCAGGGCTGCGTGCTGGCCAACCTGGAGGCGGCTTTCCGCGGAGCGCCGCTGCCGTATCCGGTGGCGTCTAATTCCTGAGCGTTCTGGTTCAGAACGCAGTCGGGGAAGTCGGCGCTATCCCCAGTCGTCATGCCCGGCCTTGTGCCGGGCATCCACGCCTTAACGGCCGCTCGCCGGGACACAGGCGAGCAAAGCGACGCCGTTCTTCGAACGGCTATGCCCGGGCATGACGAAGGGTAAGTTTTCATGTCGTTTCGACGACCAGTCTGTTTTTCCGATTGGTCTCTGAGCCGACACCCAACGTCGTGAACGAGCCGGGTGAATTAGGGCTTGGCAACGCCGGAAAGACTCGTTAAAGAACCCCCTCCGGACGTGCTGGCGATCGCTGGCATGTCTGCGTATGCATTCCAGAAATCGACTTAACTAGGAGATCATTCCTTTTCGGACATCCGCTTGGATTGCTTGAAAGGAAAGGGCTCCTGTCGCCGACGAAATGTGTGCGAGGGTTCCCGGCGTGCCGGGTATCCTGAATCCTGTCCGAGACTGCAGGTGCTTGCGAAGAACATCTTATCTTCAATGGCTTAATAGATAAACCTGCACAGACGGGTGAAGACCGATTTTGCAGTTCTCCGCATCTGCGGGGCCTGCGTATTTGGTTCGAACCTCGACACCCCGCGCCGGTTTCCGGTTCGGGAGGGCAGGCTGTTCAATGTCGTCTGCCTTTGTCTTTGAGATCGTGGGTCTTGAGGTCATGTCCGGCAGACGATGGGTGCAACCCGGCGGTCCTGCCTCGGACACTGATCCAGGGCCAAGACCGCCAACCGGAGAGAGCTTGCTGTGGAACGAGCGGCAAAAAAAGAGGCGGTCGAATCGCTGAACGAGGTCTTCAAGACCACCAGCGTTGCGATCGTTGCTCACTATTCCGGCCTCACCGTGGCTCAAATGCAGAACCTGCGTCAGCAGATGAAGCAGGCGGGTGCGTCGGTGAAGGTCTCGAAGAACCGTCTCGCCAAAATTGCTCTTGAAGGCACGGATGTCGTTGCCATCGGTTCCCTGCTGAAGGGACCGACCGTGATCGCGACTTCAAACGATCCGGTAGCGGCGCCGAAGGTAGCTGTCGAATTTGCCAAGGCGAACGAACGGTTCGTCATCCTTGGCGGTTCGATGGGCAAAACCGTCCTGAATGTCGACAGCGTCAAGGCTCTCGCCTCGTTGCCGTCGCTCGATGAACTGCGTGGCAAGCTCGTTGGCCTCCTTGTGGCGCCGGCGACCAAGATCGCTCAGCTCTCGACTGCGCCCGCGGCCAAGGTCGCGCGCGTCGTTCAGGCCTATGCCTCAAAGAGCGAAGCGGCGTGAGGCCCTTCGCAAATCCAACCTGGTTCGAACTGAATACGTTAAAGGAACACATCAATGGCTGATCTGCAGAAGATTGTTGACGACCTCTCGGCGCTGACCGTGCTCGAGGCTGCCGAACTGGCGAAGCTGCTCGAAGACAAGTGGGGCGTTTCGGCCGCCGCTGCGGTGGCTGTCGCCGCTGCGCCGGGTGCCGGTGGCGCCGGTGCCGCCGCCGCCGAAGAGAAGACCGAGTTCACCGTTGTCCTGGCTTCGGCCGGCGACAAGAAGATCGAGGTCATCAAGGAAGTCCGCGCCATCACTGGCCTGGGCCTCAAGGAAGCCAAGGATCTCGTCGAAGGCGCGCCGAAGCCGGTCAAGGAAGGCGTTGCCAAGGACGAAGCCGAGAAGATCAAGGGTCAGCTCGAGAAGGCTGGCGCCAAGGTCGAACTCAAGTAACCGCGGGTTGCTTGGTGAAGTCCCCGGATCTGCCGCTGGCGAACCGGGGATTGCCTTACGGGACACGGATGGCCGGGCCAAGCCCGGCCGTCTGCCGGAACGGAACAGGATCCGTTCCACACAAGAATGTGTGGGAATTCGTGGGGGACCCCTCGATTTTCCACGATTGCCGGCCCATATCGGGGTGGCAGCAGACAATACGGCATGGCGAGGATGCGCGACGGCGCGTCCCTGCAAGCCGTTGGGAGATATGCAATTTCGGGCTTTTGGTCCGTGGGAATCGGGATTTGACGGGCGGAGCGCCTTTCGCGCTCCGAACGTCGTTTTGCGTTTCAAGGGTCGGTGTCTTGGTTTTGGGATGTGTTCTCGTCCGGGGCAATTTTCTTGAGCGTATCGCGTTTCAACCCGGAGGCGGCGGCAGCCGTGCTCTGGAAGGTCCGCCCCTGCCGGGCGGCGCAATGAGAGGCCACGATGGCGCAGCAGACGTTCACCGGTCGCAAGCGAGTTCGCAAGTTCTTCGGACACATCAAGGAAGTGGCAGAGATGCCCAACCTGATCGAAGTCCAGAAGGCGTCCTATGATCAATTCCTGATGGTCGACGAGCCTCCGGGCGGTCGCCTCGATGAGGGCTTGCAGGCGGTGTTCCGGTCGGTGTTCCCGATATCGGATTTCTCCAACACCTCGATGCTGGAATTCGTCCGCTACGAATTCGAGCCGCCGAAGTATGACGTCGACGAGTGCCGCCAGCGCGGCATGACCTTTGCCGCGCCGCTGAAAGTGACGCTGCGCCTGATCGTGTTCGATATCGACGAGGAGACCGGCGCGCGCTCCGTCAAGGACATCAAGGAGCAGGACGTCTACATGGGCGACATCCCGCTCATGACCATGAACGGCACCTTTATCGTCAACGGCACCGAGCGCGTCATCGTCTCGCAGATGCATCGTTCGCCGGGCGTGTTCTTTGATCACGACAAGGGCAAGACCCATTCGTCAGGCAAACTGCTGTTCGCCGCGCGCGTGATTCCGTATCGCGGCTCGTGGCTCGACATCGAGTTTGACGCCAAGGACATCGTGTTCGCGCGTATCGACCGTCGCCGCAAGATTCCGGTGACGTCGCTGATGTTCGCGCTGGGTCTCGACGGCGAAGAAATCCTGTCGACCTTCTACAAGACCATTCAGTACAAGCGCACCAAGGACGGCTGGCGTGTGCCGTTCGACGTCAACCGCTTCCGCGGCTACTCGACCATCAACGACCTGATCGATGCCGACACCGGCAAGGTGGTGCTTGAGGCCGGCAAGAAGCTGACCGTGCGCGGCGCGCGTCAGTTGCAGGAAAAGGGTCTCAAGGCGCTGCGCATGGCCGACGACGAACTCGTCGGGATGTATCTCGCCGAGGATCTCGTCAATCCGAAGACCGGCGAGATCTACGCCGAGGCCGGCGAGGAACTGACCGAGAAATCGCTGAAGGCGCTGAACGAGCAGGGCTACAAGGAATTGCCGCTGCTCGACATCGACCATGTCAACGTCGGTCCCTACATCCGCAACACGCTGAACGCCGACAAGAACATGACGCGCGAGGACGCGCTGTTCGACATCTACCGCGTGATGCGGCCGGGCGAGCCGCCGACGCTGGAGTCGGCGCAGAACATGTTCCAGTCACTGTTCTTCGACAGCGAGCGCTACGACCTGTCCGCGGTCGGCCGCGTCAAGATGAATATGCGCCTCGACCTCGATGCGCCGGACACCTATCGCACGCTGCGCAAGGAAGACATCCTCGCCGTCATCAAGACGCTGGTGGATCTGCGCGACGGCAAGGGTGAGATCGACGACATCGACCATCTCGGCAACCGCCGTGTGCGTTCGGTCGGCGAACTGATGGAGAATCAGTATCGCATCGGCTTGCTGCGCATGGAGCGCGCCATCAAGGAGCGCATGTCGTCGGTCGATATCGACACCGTGATGCCGCAGGATCTGATCAACGCCAAGCCCGCGGCTGCCGCGGTGCGCGAGTTCTTCGGCTCGTCGCAGCTCTCGCAGTTCATGGACCAGACCAATCCGCTGTCGGAGATCACCCACAAGCGTCGTCTCTCGGCGCTTGGCCCGGGCGGTCTGACCCGCGAGCGCGCCGGCTTCGAGGTGCGCGACGTGCATCCGACGCATTACGGCCGCATCTGCCCGATCGAGACGCCGGAAGGTCCGAACATCGGTCTGATCAACTCGCTGGCGACCTTCGCGCGCGTCAACAAGTACGGCTTCGTCGAGACGCCGTATCGTCGCGTCAAGGACGGTCGCGTTACCGACGAGGTGGTGTATCTCTCGGCGATGGAAGAGGGTCGCTATCACGTCGCGCAGGCGAACCTGCCGCTCGACGCCAAGGGCCGCTTCACCGAAGACCTCGTGGTCTGCCGTCACGCCGGCGAAGTGCTGCCGGTGACGCCGGACAAGGTCGACTTCATGGACGTGTCGCCGAAGCAACTCGTCTCGGTTGCCGCCGCTCTGATCCCGTTCCTTGAGAACGACGACGCCAACCGTGCGCTGATGGGCTCGAACATGCAGCGTCAGGCCGTGCCGTTGGTGCGCGCCGAGGCGCCGTTCGTCGGCACCGGCATGGAAGGCGTGGTCGCACGCGACTCGGGCGCGGCGATCGCCGCGCGCCGTTCCGGCGTGATCGACCAGATCGACGCCACCCGCGTCGTCATCCGCGCCACCGAGGATCTCGATCCGACCAAGTCGGGCGTCGATATCTATCGGCTGATGAAGTACCAGCGCTCGAACCAGTCGACCTGCATCAACCAGCGTCCGCTGGTGAAGGTCGGCGACGTGGTGAGGAAGGGCGATATCATCGCCGACGGTCCCTCGACCGAACTCGGCGAACTCGCGCTCGGCCGCAACGTGCTGGTCGCGTTCATGCCGTGGAATGGCTACAACTTCGAAGACTCGATCCTGCTCTCCGAGCGGATCGTGAAGGAAGACGTCTTCACCTCGATCCACATCGAGGAATTCGAAGTGATGGCCCGCGACACCAAGCTGGGTCCGGAGGAAATCACGCGCGACATTCCGAACGTGTCGGAAGAAGCTCTGAAGAACCTCGACGAAGCCGGTATCGTTTACATCGGTGCGGAAGTCCGTGCCGGCGACATTCTCGTCGGCAAGATCACGCCGAAGGGCGAAAGCCCAATGACGCCGGAAGAAAAGCTTCTGCGCGCCATCTTCGGTGAGAAGGCCTCCGACGTTCGCGACACCTCGCTCCGCGTGCCGCCGGGCGTGCAGGGCACCATCGTCGAAGTCCGCGTGTTCAATCGTCACGGCGTCGACAAGGACGAGCGTGCGCTGGCGATCGAGCGGGAAGAGATCGAACGTCTCGCCAAGGACCGCGACGACGAGCAGGCGATTCTCGACCGCAACGTCTATGGCCGTCTTGCCGAATTGCTGGAGAACCGCCAGGGCATTTCCGGCCCGAAGGGCTTCAAGAAGGACACCAAGATCACCCGCGCGGTGCTCGACGAGTATCCGAAGTCGCAGTGGTGGTTGTTCGCCTCGCCGAACGACAAGCTGATGGCCGAGATCGAGGCCATGCGGAAGCAGTATGACGAATCGAAGAAGGGGCTCGAGCAGCGCTTCCTCGACAAGGTTGAGAAGCTGCAACGCGGTGACGAATTGCCGCCCGGCGTGATGAAGATGGTCAAGGTCTTCGTCGCGGTGAAGCGCAAGATTCAACCCGGCGACAAGATGGCCGGCCGTCACGGCAACAAGGGCGTGGTGTCGAAGATCGTTCCGATCGAGGACATGCCGTTCCTCGAGGACGGCACCCATGCCGACATCGTGCTCAACCCGTTGGGCGTGCCGTCGCGCATGAACGTTGGCCAGATTCTCGAAACGCATCTCGGCTGGGCGTGCGCCGGTCTCGGCAAGCGCATCGGCCAGACGGTCGACGCCTATCTGTCGAAGCAGGACGTCAAGCCGCTCAAGGAGACCTTGAAGAAGGTCTACGGCGAGAATGAAACCATCAAGTCGCTCAACGACAACGAATTGGTGGAGCTTGGCAACAACCTGCGCAAGGGCGTGCCGATCGCGACGCCGGTGTTCGACGGCGCCAAGGAAGCCGACATCGAGGAGATGCTTGAACTCGCCGGCGTCGACAAGTCGGGTCAGTCGGTGGTGTATGACGGCCGCACCGGCGATCAGTTCGATCGCAAGGTGACGGTGGGCTACATCTACATGCTCAAGCTGCACCATCTGGTCGACGACAAGATTCATGCGCGTTCGATCGGTCCGTACTCGCTCGTCACCCAGCAACCGCTAGGCGGCAAGGCGCAGTTCGGCGGCCAGCGCTTCGGCGAAATGGAGGTGTGGGCGCTCGAGGCTTACGGCGCGGCGTACACGCTCCAGGAAATGCTGACGGTGAAGTCGGACGACGTGGCGGGCCGCACCAAGGTGTACGAAGCCATCGTGCGCGGCGACGACACCTTCGAAGCCGGCATTCCGGAATCGTTCAACGTGCTGGTCAAGGAAATGCGTTCGCTCGGTCTCAACGTCGACCTGCACAATTCCAAGCAGGATCCGGCGCCGACATCCGAGGCTGCCGAATGATGCGCGCCGACGAGTGCGCATCAGCGAATAGTAAGTAGCGAGTAGCGAATAGAAATAAGGGCGAGGCAGAGCGGACGGTGAGGTAAGCGACTATTCGCTATTCACTATTCGCTACTCGCCTTCTCCGAAGGAGAAGATCATGAACCAAGAAATTATGAATCTCTTCAATCCGACGACGCCGGCTCAGGTCTTCGACCAGATCCGGATATCGATTGCGTCGCCGGAAAAGATTCTGTCGTGGTCGTACGGTGAGATCAAGAAGCCGGAAACCATCAACTACCGCACCTTCAAGCCCGAGCGCGACGGTCTGTTCTGCGCCCGCATCTTCGGGCCGATCAAGGACTACGAGTGCTTGTGCGGCAAGTACAAGCGGATGAAGTACAAGGGCATCATCTGCGAGAAGTGCTCGGTCGAGGTGACGCTGTCGCGCGTCCGTCGCGAACGCATGGGCCACATCGAACTGGCCGCGCCCGTCGCGCATATCTGGTTCCTGAAGTCGCTGCCGTCGCGCATCGGCCTTCTGCTCGACATGACGCTGAAGGATCTCGAGCGCATCCTCTACTTCGAATACTACGTCGTGCTTGAGCCGGGCCTCACCGCGCTCAAGGATCGTCAGTTGCTGTCGGAAGAAGAGTATCTCCGCGCGCAGGACGAATACGGCCAGGACTCCTTCACCGCCATGATCGGCGCCGAAGCGATCCGCGAACTGCTCAAGGGTCTCGAACTCGAGAAGCTCGAGGCGCAGATTCGTGCCGAGATGGCGGAAACGGAATCCGACATCAAGCACAAGAAGCTCGCCAAGCGCCTGAAGATCGTCGAGGCATTCCGCTTTTCCGGCAACAAGCCGGAGTGGATGATCCTCACCGTGGTGCCGGTGATTCCGCCGGACCTGCGTCCGCTGGTGCCGCTCGACGGCGGCCGCTTCGCGACCTCCGACCTCAACGACCTCTATCGCCGCGTCATCAACCGCAACAATCGTCTGAAGCGGCTGATGGAACTGCGCGCGCCGGACATCATCATCCGCAACGAGAAGCGCATGCTTCAGGAAGCGGTCGATGCGCTGTTCGATAACGGCCGCCGCGGCCGCGTCATCACCGGCGCCAACAAGCGCCCGCTGAAGTCGCTCGCCGACATGCTGAAGGGCAAGCAGGGCCGCTTCCGTCAGAACCTGCTCGGCAAGCGCGTCGACTACTCCGGCCGTTCGGTGATCGTGGTCGGTCCCGAGCTCAAGCTGCATCAGTGCGGCCTGCCAAAGAAGATGGCGCTCGAACTGTTCAAGCCGTTCATCTATTCGCGGCTCGACGCCAAGGGCCTGTCCACCACGGTGAAGCAGGCCAAGAAGCTGGTCGAGAAGGAGCGTCCGGAAGTCTGGGATATCCTCGACGAGGTGATCCGCGAACATCCGGTGCTGCTGAACCGCGCGCCGACGCTGCATCGCCTCGGTATTCAGGCGTTCGAGCCGGTGCTGATCGAAGGCAAGGCGATCCAGCTTCATCCGCTGGTCTGCTCGGCGTTCAACGCCGACTTCGACGGCGACCAGATGGCCGTGCACGTTCCGCTGTCGCTCGAAGCGCAGTTGGAAGCGCGCGTCCTGATGATGTCGACCAACAACATCCTGCATCCGGCGAACGGCCAGCCGATCATCGTGCCGTCGCAGGACATCGTGCTGGGCCTCTACTACCTCTCGATCCTTCGCGAGGGCCTGCCGGGCGAAGGCAAGCTCTACGGCGAGATGGCCGAGATCGAGCATGCGTTGCACGCGAACGTCATCCACCTGCACACCAAGATCAAGTATCGCTGGGAAGGCCTCGACGAGGACGGCAAGCAAGTCAGCCGCTGGTATGAGACCACGGCCGGACGCGCCATTCTGGCGCAGGTTCTGCCCAAGTCGCCGAAGATGCCGTTCGACGTCGTCAACAAGCTGATGACGAAGAAGGAAATTTCCGGCGTCATCGACCAGGTCTATCGTCACTGCGGTCAGAAGGAGACGGTGATCTTCTGCGACCGCATCATGGCGCTCGGCTTCTACAATGCGTTCAAGGCCGGCATCTCGTTTGGCAAGGACGACATGGTGGTGCCGCACTCGAAGTGGAAGATCGTCGATGCCACGCGCACGATGGCGAAAGACTTCGAGCAGCAGTACAACGACGGTCTGATCACCCATGGCGAGAAGTACAACAAGGTGGTTGACGCCTGGTCGAAGGCCACGGAAGAAATCGCCAAGGAGATGATGAAGGAAATCTCCGCCGTTAAAAAGAGTCCGAAGGGCGGCGAGGCTCAGATCAATTCGATCTATATGATGGCCCACTCCGGTGCGCGTGGTTCGCCGGCGCAGATGCGTCAGCTCGCCGGTATGCGCGGCCTGATGGCCAAGCCGTCGGGTGAAATCATCGAGACGCCGATCATTTCCAACTTCAAGGAAGGTCTGTCGGTTCTCGAGTACTTCAACTCGACCCACGGCGCCCGCAAGGGTCTGGCGGATACGGCGCTCAAGACGGCGAACTCGGGCTACCTGACCCGTCGTCTGGTCGACGTCGCGCAGGACTGCATCATCACGCAGGACGACTGCGGCACCAAGCTCGGCATCAAGATGCGCGCCATCATTGATTCCGGCACGGTGGTAGCGTCGCTCGGCTCACGCATCCTCGGCCGCACCGCGTGCGAGGACATCCGCGATCCGGCGACCAACAAGGTGCTGATCAAGCGCAACACCCTGATGGAAGAAAGCCATGTCGAGCAGATCTCGCAGGCCGGCATTCAGGAGGTGAAGATCCGCTCGGCGCTGACCTGCGAACTGGTCAACGGCATCTGCGGCAAGTGCTATGGCCGCGATCTGGCGCGCGGCACGCCGGTCAACCACGGCGAAGCGGTGGGCGTCATCGCGGCGCAGTCGATCGGTGAGCCTGGCACGCAGTTGACGATGCGCACCTTCCACATCGGCGGCGCGGCGCAGCTCAACGAGCAGTCAGTGATCGAGTCGAACTTCGACGGCAAGATCACGATCAAGAACAAGGCGATCGCCCGCAACAGCGAAGGCCATCTGGTTGCCATGGTGCGTAACATGGTGGTCGCGGTGGTCGATGCCGACGGCACCGAGCGCGCGACCCATCGCATTCAGTACGGCGCGCGCATGCACGTCGACGAGGGCGATGCCGTCAAGCGCGGTCAGCGCATCGCGGAGTGGGATCCGTACACCCGGCCCATTCTCACTGAAGTCGAGGGCACCATCGGGTTCGAGGACCTTATCGAAGGTCAATCGATCTCGGAGACGCTCGACGAATCGACCGGTATCGCCAAGCGCGTCGTCATCGACTGGCGTTCGACGCGTGGTGGCGCCGACCTGCGACCCGCGATCGTCATCAAGGGCAAGGACGGCAAGGTGCTGAAGCTGCCGCGTGGCGGCGATGCGCGTTACATGCTTTCGGTCGACGGCATTCTATCGGTTGACGTCGACGGCAAGGTGAAGCCGGGCGACATTCTCGCCCGTGTCTCCACCGAGAGCGCCAAGACGCGTGACATCACCGGCGGTTTGCCGCGGGTGGCGGAACTGTTCGAGGCTCGCAAGCCGAAGGATGCAGCGATCATCGCGGAAATCGCCGGCACCATTCGCTTCGGCCGCGACTACAAGAACAAGCGTCGGATCTCGATCGAGCCCGTCGACAAGACCGAGGAGACCCGCGAGTACCTCATTCCGAAGGGCAAGCACATTCATCTGCAGGATGGCGACATCGTCGAGAAGGGTGACTTCATCGTTGAAGGCAACCCGGCGCCGCACGACATTCTGGCGATCAAGGGCATCGAGGAACTCGCCGCCTATCTGGTCAACGAAATCCAGGAAGTCTATCGGTTGCAAGGCGTGCTGATTAACGACAAGCACATCGAAGTCATCGTTCGTCAGATGCTGCAGAAGGTCGAGATCACCGATCAGGGTGAAACCGACATGATCTCGGGTGAGCAGATCGACAAGATCGAGTTCGACGTGCTCAACGCCAAGGCCAAGGAAGAAGGCAAGAAGATTGCGACCGGAACGCCGGTGCTGCTCGGCATTACCAAGGCGAGCCTGCAGACCCGGTCGTTCTTCTCGGCGGCGTCGTTCCAGGAGACCACCCGCGTGCTCACCGAAGCCGCCGTCAACGGCAAGGTGGATCCGCTGGAAGGCCTCAAGGAAAACGTCATTGTCGGTCGGCTGATCCCGGCGGGTACCGGCGCCTCCATGGCCCGCATCCGCGAGGTGGCGATGAAGCGCGATCGCCTGATCCTCGACGAACGCGAGAAGCAGGCTTCGATCACGCCTGCGGCTCCCGAGGCCGAGCCGTTGGCGCTGCCGCCGGCGGAGTAACTCCCCGCGCAAGCGATGAAGATGTAAAAGGCCGGCGCGAGCCGGCCTTTTCGTTGTCTCCGGACGGCAACAAGGTATGTTCGTGCAAATGTGTCCGCGAAGGATACGTATTTGTGGGAGAAACATGCCGGATCGGTCTGGGAGGAAAATGTCAGGCGGGGCGCTGGGATCGCCGTCGCTCGGCGGCACCGCGCGCTCAGGTGAACTCTCGAAAGAGAGTATGATCGACAACATCTATCAAGCCGCGCTGGTTCCGGAAGAATGGCCGAACGTGCTTCACCAGATGGCGACCATTGCCGGCGCCAAAGGCGCGCTGCTGTTCACGACCCATCTCGATCGCATGCAATGGACCGCGTCGCCGGAGCTTCAGTCGGTGTTTGCCGAATTTATCCGGGACGGCTGGATCGCGATCAATCGGCGGCCTGAGCGCACGGCTGCGCTCAACCATCCCGGCTTTATTCGAGACGACGACATTTTTACGCCCGACGAGATCGAACAGGATCCGGTCTACACCGGGTTTCTTCGCAAGAACGGGATGGGGTGGGGCACTGGCACACTGATCAACGTGCCTAGCGGCGATTCCCTGATTTTCTCCGTCGAACGAGCTTACGCCAAAGGACCGGTGCCGCGCGAGGCCGTGGCCTTCCTTGACGGTTTGCGACCGCATCTGGCGCGGTCGGCGCTGATGGCTTCCCGGCTCGGGCTCGAGCGGGCGCAGACCATGGCGAGCACGTTGCAAATGCTCGGACTGCCGGGCGCTGTACTTGCCGTTAACGGTCGTATCACCGCTGCGAATGCCGCCTTTGAAGATCTGATGCCGGGAGTGGCGCAGGATCGCCGCGATCGGCTGCACCTCGTTGACGCTGCGGCCGATGCGCTGCTCGGCGAGACGCTCACGCGTTTGTCGCTGCCCGGCTTGCAGTCGCCGGTGCAGTCGATTCCCGTGGTCGCCGATGAAATTCGTCCACCGACCATCGTCCATGTCTTGCCGATTCGGGGAATCGCGCACGACATCTTCTCGCGTGTTGCGTTCCTCATAGTGGCCACGCCGGTCGATCATGGCGCAGTGCCGGGGGCGCGCGTGCTGCAGGGCCTGTTCGATTTCACTGCCGCCGAGGCGCGGGTCGCGGCCGCCATCGGGGAGGGGCAGACCGTCGAAGCCATTGCGACGGCCAGGGGAATTTCACGGGAAACCGTTCGGAGCCATCTCAAGGCCGTGCTCGCGAAGGTCGGGGTGGGGCGGCAGGTCGACTTGGTCCGATTGTTATCGGGGACAGCATTGCCCCGCTCCGGTAAGCTTTGACCGATTGCCGTAATTCTACCCGGACCCCGCGCCAGCCCGTCACCCCGGAAAAACCGTGACTTTCCTGTCTCAGCCGGGAAATTTTCGATGCCCATCGGGGCGGGCTCGGTTTGTTCATCTTTCTTTCAGGTGAAAAGCGCTTTCCCTTGAGGGCGTCGGAGGAAATCAGCAATAGTGCCGGCCGGCTTCCATCATACGTCTCGACGTGAGGAGAGACGCGGTCCTGGGAGTTCGCTTTCATCTCCGCGAAGGTCTGAGATGCGTCGTCGCAACGGACGCTTGAAGTGGCGGTTGCGTTTCGGAAGAGACAGATGCTTGATCTTGCAATCATAGGTGGTGGTCCCGGCGGCCTGATGAGCGCCTGGTATCTCAAGAAGAAGCTCGGCCCTCTGTGTCGGGTAACGATCTATGAGGCGTCCGACCGGGTCGGCGGCAAGGTAATGTCCTGCAAGTTCGATTCCGCGCCCGCTCTCTACGAAGCCGGCGTTGCGGAAATCTACGACTACTCGATGAGCGGGCCGGACCCGCTGCGCGACCTGATCCAGCACTTCGGTTTGCAGACCATCCCGATGGATGCCGAGCAGGTGTTGCTCGACGGCGAATTGCTCAACGACGTGCCGGGGATGCGCCGCAAGTACGGCGACAAGACCGCCGATGCCATCGTCGCATTCCGCGAGCGTTGTGCAGGGCTGATTTCCCCGACCGACTATTATGAAGGCGTCGGCGCGCAGGACAACGAGCATCCGTGGATCGACGTCAACTGCGAGGAGTTGCTCGATCGCGAAGTGACCGATCCGGTCGCCAAGCGTTTCTTCAAGGTGATGGCGCGCTCCGATATCGCCACCGAGAGCCACAATACCAACGGCCTCAATGCCCTGAAGAACTTCGTGATGGATGTCGACGGCTATATCGGGCTGTACTCGATCCAGAACGGTAACGAGCAACTGATTTTCTGCCTGCAGTCCGAGGTCGATGCCGACATCCAGCTCAATCATCGTGTGTTGGAAGTAGGCAAGACCGACCAGGGGCGCTACCAGCTCAACATGATGAACGGCAAGGGCCCCGAGACGAAGGAATTCGATCTCGTCATGGTTTGCCTGCCGCACAGTTGGCTCGCGACCATGCGCTGGGATGGCGAACAGCTTCGCAAATCCATGGTGAAGCACGTCGCTTACTTCGATCGTCCGGCGCACTATCTCCGCATCTCGTTGCTGTTCGATTCGCCATTCTGGGGCGAACAGATTCCCGGCGCGTGGTTCATGTCGGAAGCGTTCGGCGGCTGCTGCGTCTATAATGAAGGCGCGCGCCACGATGTCGGCCGCAACGGCGTGCTGAACTTTCTGGTCGCGGGGTCGGATGCGTTGGCGTTCGCGAACCTCAGCGATCAGGAACTGACCGATGCCGCGCTGAAGTCGCTGCCGGCGTCGTTCGGCAATGCGCGGGAGCATCTTCTTGAGGGTAAGATTCATCGCTGGCTGTCGTCGGTGAATGCGATTCCCGGCGGCGTGCCGGTGCGCGACGTCGCGACCAATCATCGTCCGGAGCCGAAACAGCATCCCGGCATTGTGTTGGTCGGCGACTACCTGTTCGACTCGACCTTGAACGGCCTGCTCGATTCATCCGACGCCGCCACCGACATCGTGGTGACGGAAACGATGCGGCTGCGTTACGCCCGCGAAAAGGGCGCAAGCGGCGGCAGGATCGATGCGGCCTATTTCGAGAACTATCGTGGCGTCGGTCCGTATCGCGACACGTGGCGGCAATTCACCGATCCGCAATATCTCAAGAGACTGATCGAGATCGTCTGGAATAGACGCGAAGGCTGCCGGTTGCTTGTCGCGGGCTCGGCCAGCGGTGAACTGGTTGGTAGCTTGCGCGCGCTCGGGGTTGACGCCTGGGGCGTCGAGAACAACCGGGCCATCCATGCCAAGACGCCGGCCGCCTTGCGCGAATTCAATCTGCTTGGTTCTGTCGCCGACCTTCCGTTCAAGGACGGCGAGTTCGATTTCGTGTTCGAAACCTGCCTGTGCCATGTCGCGGAGCGGCGGGTGCCCGGCGCGGTGCGTGAACTGCACCGCGTTGTCGGAACCGGCCTGATCTTTGGTTCGGTCACCAGCGATTTCGATCCGAAGCTGATCGACCGTTACGACCTGCTGCGCGGCGTCAAGAAACTCGGCACCTGGTGGGAGTGGTCCGAGATTTTCTTCAACAGCGGTTTCGATCTCGCCATGAGCCGCAACGATTGTCTCGACGAGGCTTGGGCGGCGACGATTGCGGCCGGCAAGGGGCCGGGGAATTGGTATGCCGATGCGGATAGCTTGCGCTACTCGTTCTTCGACAAGGTCGATTCGGACGATTGAAACGCTGGCGGAACGATGCGTTGCGTGACAGATTGCGCGACAGGCAAGGTCGCCTTCGAATCGGGCAGGGCGGCAGTACGGCGCGGCAGTGTTGCGGAGATTGTTGGCCGGTCGGGACGACGTTTCCCGATGTGCGGACCAGGCTCGTTTAGCGGCTGATGGATTGTGGCCAAAACACCTTCGGACAGTTCGGGTTCCAAATCCTCGGATGATGATGCGCGGCTACGGCCGCCTGCGGCTGATGCCGGGCCACAGTCGCGTCCGGCCGACACCGCGCACGCATCCGGCAAGCCGACAAAGCCACGTGATGACAACGACGACGAGGAAGACGATCTCGATGACGAGATCGACCTCGATGACGACGACGAGGAGTTAGTCGTTTACACTGCCAGCGAGGCGGCGGGTGCGCTGGCGACGATTTACGGCTTCGTTCGGCCCCATTTCGGTAACTACAAGAAGGCGCTGTCGTTCGTGGCGTTCGGCCTTTTCGTCGAAACGCTGTTCAACGTCATTATGCCGCTCAGTCTGAAATTTCTCATCGATGATGCGCTCGGTGAAGAGGATTTCGGCGTCCTGATGCGGATTCTGTCGGTGCTGGCGATGGCCGGCATCATTACGTCGATCATCTCGATCTGGTACGAGAAGTGGGACGCATGGTTGTCCGCGTCGATCATCTCGGACGTTCGCGCGCGGCTGTTCGGGCATATCCAGGATCTGCCGTCGGGCTTCTTCGCCCGCACCAAGCGCGGTGAGATCCTGTCGCGCTTCTCGGTCGATATGGCTGCGTTCGAAAGTTCGATGCAGACGCTTGCGAACGGCGCGGTGCTGCCGGCGCTGGAACTGGTCGCCGGCCTGATCCTGATGTTTTTTCTGAACTGGCAGCTTGCACTCGTCGCGCTGCTGATCTTTCCGATCACGCTGATCGGCCCGCGCATCCTGACGCCGAAGGCGGTGAAGGCGAATTACGAGCAGAAGGTCAGCGAAGCCTCCATTCTCGGCATGGTGCAGGAGAATATCGCGGCGCAGGCCGTGGTGAAGGCGTTCAGCTTGCAACGTCGTGCGCTAGGCTGGTTCACCGTCAGCAACAGCCAGACCCAGAAAAAGATAGCCTCGGCGACGTTCCTCTCGAGCATGGTCGAACGTTCCGTCAACGTCGCGGTATTGCTGCTGCATCTCGTCGTGCTGGCGTTCGGCGCCTATCTCGCAACCAAGGGCCACATCACCATCGGCACATTCGTGACGTTCGAAAGCGCGTTCTGGGAAATTTCCTACAACATCGCGCATCTGATGCATTTCATTCCGGTATCGATTCAGTCGGCGGCGGCGATCCGGCATATGAACGAATTGCTGGATGAGCCGACCCGCGGCGTCGACCGTCCCGGCGCGCCGGATCTGCCGCGCATCACCCGCGACATCACCTTCGATCATGTGACGTTCGGCTATGAAGGCAGTGAGCGCCCGGTGCTCGACAACCTCGATCTGAAGATCGAGTTCGGAAAATCGATCGCCATCGTCGGGCCGAGCGGATCGGGCAAGAGCACGCTGCTCAACCTGATCCTGCGGCTCTATGTTCCCACCGAAGGGCGGGTGACCATCGATGGCGTCGATATCCGCAAGGTGACGAGGGAATCGTTGCGCGACAGCATGGCGGTGGTGTTTCAGGACAACGTGCTGTTCAATATGTCGGTCCGCGAGAACATTCGGCTCGGCAAGGAGGACGCGACCGACGAGGAGGTCGAGGCTGCCGCGCGCAAGGCCGAGATTCATCGCTTCATCAAGAGCCTGCCGCAGGGTTACGACACCATCGTCGGCGAGCGCGGCGATACGTTGTCGGGCGGGCAGCGTCAGCGCATGGCGATTGCGCGCGCCATCGTGCGTGATCCGTCGGTGCTGTTGCTCGATGAAGCGACGTCGGCGCTCGACCAGACGACCGAGGCTGCGATCAACCATACGCTGCTCAAGCTGGCGCGCGGCCGCACCATGATCTTCTCGACGCATCGGCTGACGTCGGTGGTGGAGATGGACGAAATCATCGTCATCAACGAAGGCAAGGCCATCGAGCGCGGCTCGCACGCCGAGTTGCTGGCGGTCAACGGTTTCTATCGCAAGTTATGGGACGATCAGGGCCACATCCACGGCGACGAAGAAGATGACGAGGACGATGATGAGGATGATGACGACGACGTGTGATCGCGCGGCGTGAAGCGCCGGCGCCAATCAGTCGTCATGCCGCCTTCCGTATCCGAGGCTGACCCTCTCCGTTGGCAGGCCGTGGATCGAGGCCGAACAGGTGCTGCGCCTGTTGCAGCTTTCCCTGTGTCAAACGCGTCAGGAAACGGGCCCACCGCGCCGCGCGCCACGGCAGGTGGTTGTCGATCGACATCGACCGCAGGTGATAGGCTTTCGCGGTCGAAGCGGCGTCGCAGGCGAGCTTGACTGGATCGTTGTAGAACGCCGCGATCTTGTCCGCGCCCATGCCTTCGCTCGTCAGCCAGTTGGGAATATGGACGTTGCACAGCCGCTCGGCATCGGTGAACACCTTGTCGGTACCGGTGCCGGCGGCGGGGCAGGAGGTCGCGAACGCGTCGCCGGCGAGAACCACACCGTGCTGACGATGGCCGTGCGTCACGTAAAGATCGGCCGGGCGAATCTTCACCGGCCGGTTGATCCTGAAGTCGCCGGTGATCCTGCGCAGGCGCGGCATCAGGGCGGACAACGCGGCTTCCGGCTGATGGCGCATCTCGTGCAGCCACGGATCGTCCATCCCGCGATAGACCATCAGGTTGGCGCGCATCGCGTCGCCGACCGGAAACAACGTCAGATAGGCGGCGCGGTCGCTCGATCGCTCGGGGTAATAAGTCAACGCGGGAAAATCGAAAGCGGCGCGATCCACGGGCGCCATGTCGAAACCGAGCGTGATCGAATGACATTCGCTGATGACGCGGCGCTCCAGCCCGAGCATGTGTCGCAGGCCGATGTTGAGGCCGGTCGCCATCACGATGAGCCGCGCCGAAATCTGTTCGCTGTCGGCAAGTGTAAGCGTTTGCCTTTCCGCGCTGGTGGCAACCGACGTCACCTTGGAAATGATGATCTCGACGCCGGACGGTATCTCGTCGCGAAAGGTGTTGACCAGCGTGTCGTACAGGATGCCGTGCTGGTCGCTCGGCCGCTTCTGCAACAGGTAGCCGAACCGCGCGATCCACACCTCGCGGTCATGGGTCGCGGCGCGCAGCGCGGCGTCGGCGAGCCCGGTGCGGCGCAGAATGGCCAGTTGATCGGCGTTGAATTTCTCGCACCGCAGTTCGGCCGGATAGCGCGGATGCGGATCGATGAGAATGGCATCGATGCCGGCGCGCCCCAACTGAGCAGCGATGATCGACCCGGCGAGTCCCCCGCCGACAATGGCAACGTCCGTGTACCGCATCGATCTGTCTCTTGCGAAGCGCTCACCTTTCCGCCTGAAAGCCAAATAAAGCCTGAATGCGCACTGCTCTTCAGCCGCATCTGACTTAACTGAAATGCAATGCGGCCGGATATATGACGCTTGGGTGGCGCAGCGCGGCGACGCGGGACTTGCGGATGTTCGCGCATCGGACAGCCGAGGCGGGAATTGCCGCCGTTGGATGCGTCGACGCGAGAGCCGGGATTCCTGTCGATGGTTTCAGTAAGCATTTGTTCACCAAACAGCGACATCGCGCCGGCGTGGGCCGATCTCGCGAGCCGGGCATCGTCGAACGTGTTCATGGAGCCCGCCGCCTTGCGCGCGGCGGAGACGAGCGGCTTTGCCGATATCCGCATGTTGCTGGCCTGGGACGATACGGTGGTGCCGCGTCGGTTGGTCGGGCTGTGGGCGTTGCAGGTAAAGCGGATCGCGTCGTTCTGGCCGGCGGTGCTCGATGCCCGGCCTTACAACTACGCGTTCCTGTCGAGCCCGGTGATCGATCCCGCTTGCGTGGACGACGTGATGCCGGCGATGCTGGCCGCCATCCAGCATGATCCCGAACTGCCCAAGGTGCTGCATCTGCATTCGTTCGCACAGGAGACGGCATGTTACGCGGCGTTTCAGCGCGAACTGATCCGGCAGGGCGGCGCGCAGCGGATGCTGGCCGAAAACAACCGGCCTTTTGCGACGCGTGAGGACGGCATCAAGAAAAGCGGCTCGACCCGGAAGAAGCTGCGGCAGGACTGGAACAGGCTGTCGGCGCAGGGCGTCGTCGAGGTCGTCAACGACCGGGCAGCGGCACGCGTCACCGAAGCTTTCGAAATATTCCTCAAGCTCGAGCAGGCGAGCTGGAAGGGCGCGCGGGGCACCGCGTTGTTGTGTCACGAGGCCGATGCCGCCTTTGTCCGCAAGCTGGTGGCGACGTTATCCCTCGAAGGTCGCGCATCGGTGGCGCTGTTGTGCGTTGACGGCAAGGCGATCGCCGTGCAGGTCCTGATGTATAGTGGCGACACGGCCTACACCTGGAAGACCGCGTTCGATGCCGACTACGCGCGTTACTCGCCGGGAATGCTGCTGGTGGACAAGATCACCGAGCAACTGTTCGCTGATCCCGATGTCGAGGCCATCGATTCTTGCTCCTATGAAGACGGCTTCATGGCCAAGCTCTGGACCGGTCGTCGCAAGATGGTGGAAATGCTGGTGCATATCGGCCCCGGCACGTCGGCAGCCTTCGCGCTGGAGCAGGCGCGGCTGCTCGGTTATCACGAGGCGAAGCGGATCCGGAATCAGTGGCGGTCACGTCGCGCTGCTGCGCCACACGCAGCCAAGGCGCCGCTGGCGCAGGCGTCTTAAGCTAACGCTTGCTGCGCCTCGCGTTGATGATCGACCAGACGATGAGCGTCGCAAGGAACAGAACGACGCCCCCGATCGGCATCACGTAAATCGCCGCGACGAGCTGACAGGTTCCGTCCTGACAGGTGCCGAGCGCACCGGCATCGGCCAGGATCAGACCTGCGGTCAATGCGACCGCCAGGCAAACAGCGAGCAACGAGGCGATCAGAACGACGCGGAGCAGGGACCGGAGCAGCCAATTCATCTGCGCATGGTCAGATGCAAAAGCGGCCTCAACAAGATCGCTTGGAAACCGGCTCGAGGTGTCAAACAGCGCGCGGAGCTGAGAGCGGATACGGCTTCGCGATCTCGCGGCGCGGTGCGCCCGAGTTTTGCGGGAAACGCTTCGCCCTTTCTTTTGAGAGGGCGCGCGGAACGCCGGACGCACGGTGCGTCCGCAGCCTCATGCGCAAAGTGAAAAAGCGCACGAGTTAGTCACCACGAAAGCACCGGATACATCCGGCGTTCCGCACGCGGTGGTTTTATCGGCTTGCTTCGTGCTCTCCCCGGCAACG
>JBARXT010000160.1:0-11315 GCA_049647485.1 Xanthobacteraceae bacterium | reverse complement strand
GCCCAAAGTCAAGGTTTTCGCGGTCAAATAACCGCCGGAACCGGGGTTAATTCGGCTCGAAGAAGCGGTTTTTAGGTCGCGGCAGCCCCAGATTCTCCCGCAGGGTGCGACCCTTGTACTCTTTGCGGAAAATGCCGCGCTTTTGCAGTTCCGGGACCACCCGGTCGACGAAGTCATCGAGGCCCTGCGGAAGGAACGGGAACATGATGTTGAAGCCGTCGCAGCCCTCGGTTTCCAGCCACTCCTGCATCTTGTCGGCGATGGTCTGCGGCGTACCGACGAACGACAGGCCGCCATAGCCGCCGACCCGCTCGGCGAGTTGGCGCACCGTCAGCCTGTCGCGCGCCGCGACCTCGACGAGCCGCTGCTGGCCGCTTTTGCTGGCGTTGGTTTCCGGGATCGGCGGCAGTTGCCCGTCGGGATCGAAGCCGGAGGCATCGACGCCGAGGATCACCGACAGCGAGGCGATGGCGCTGTCATAATGCACCAGGCTGTCGAGATGCGCGCGTTTGGCGCGCGCTTCCTCATCGCTATCGCCGACGACCACGAAAGCGCCGGGCAGGATCTTGAGGTGATCGCGGCCGCGGCCGAGCTTGTCCATACGGCCCTTGATGTCGGCGTAGAGTTTTTGCCCATCGGCGAGACTGCTGCCGGCGGTGAACACCGCTTCGGCGGTTTCGGCGGCGAGTTGCTTGCCGTCCTCCGATGCGCCGGCCTGCACGATCACCGGCCAGCCTTGCACCGGCCGCGCAATGTTGAGCGGGCCGCGCACCGAGAGATATTTGCCCTTGTGATCGAGCACGTGCATCTTCGCCGGATCGAAATACAAACCCTGTTCGACGTCGCGCACGAAGGCGTCGTCGGCGAACGAGTCCCACAAGCCGGTGACCACGTCGTAGAACTCGCGTGCGCGGCGATAGCGTTCGCCGTGCCCCATGTGTTCGTCGAGACCGAAGTTCAGCGCGGCGTCCGGATTCGACGTGGTGACGATATTCCAGCCGGCGCGGCCGCCGCTGATGTGATTGAGCGAGGCGAAGCGGCGTGCGACATGATAGGGTTCATCGAAGGTGGTCGAGCCGGTGGCGATCAGGCCGATATGTTCGGTGGTGGCGGCCAGCGCGGACAAGAGCGTGAACGGTTCGAACGATGTCACCGTGTGGCTGCGCTTGAGCGCATCGATCGGCATGTTCAGCACAGCGAGGTGATCGGCCATGAAGAAGGCGTCGAACTTGCCGTGTTCGAGTTTTTGAATGAGCCGCTTGAGATGCGCGAAATTGAAGTTGGCGTCGGGCCACGCGCCGGGATAACGCCACGCGCCGGTGTGGATGCTCACCGGCCGCATGAACGCGCCGAGCTTCAATTGACGTGTCGCCATCTTGTCGTCCCTCGAACCGATTGTGCAAGGAAACATAGCGATGATCGGCGGTAAAACCATCCGGCGTCGCTGGAATGACGTTATCTTTTGGTGAGGCGAGAGAGATGGTTTTATGCGCGACGCTGTCCGCGCATCGCCGTCGTTAACCCGGCAGCATATCCATCTGCATCTTGCCGCCATAGAAGTGGAAGAACGGCACAGGCGCGTCGTGGCGCAGCGGTCCGGTAGCGAGGCGCTTGTCCAGTTGTTGCAGAACGCGCGTGGTCATCGGGTGGAGGTCCGCAAGCGAGTCGGAGCCGATTTCCAGCCAGACCAGTTCGACCAGTTCGGCATCGGCGTGGATCACGCCATCGACGCGATGGGCGATGCTTGAGGCGTCGGCCGTGAAGAAGCGCGTGTCGAACCGGCGCACGCGGCCGGGCGGGGTGATGGCGCGGGCGATCAGGAACAGGCCGGACGGGTCCGGCAGCAGTCCGGCCTCGGCGAACGGTTGCCACACGCCGTTGAGCTTGCGCGCGCCATCGGTGTCGCATTTGCAGCCGAGGCACAGCCCGGTTTCCTCGCAGGCTTCGCGGATGGCGGCGATCGCCAGCGAGCGCGCCCGAGACGGCTCCGTCTTCGGGCTGCCTTTCAGGAGATTGGCTTCGAGTTCCGGAGGGATCGGCGCAGCCACCGGCACGCGGTTGTCGGTCTTGTCGACGCTGCCGCCGGGAAACACGAACTTGCCCGGCATGAACACCACGTTGTCGTGGCGCTTGCCGACCAGCACCTTCGGCTTGGCATAGCTGCGGTCGATCAGGATCAGCGTCGCCGCGTCGCGGGGCCGCCGGTAGGGATGGTGATCGGCTTCTTTTTCTTCTTTAACAGTCGTCGTGGTCGTCATGTCTGTCATCGGGCTTCCGGTGCGATAGCGCCGCCCGCTTTATCGCGGATCGGTGTGTCAGAGGAATCGGAGTCGTCGAAGCCGTGCATCCGCAAGGCCCATTGCAAGCCTACCACGGCCCCCTTGACCGGCTGCAACAAGAGCAATGCCGAGATGAGGGTGAGCGGCAGGTAGATCGCCAGTTGCAACGCGATCGGCGGCGCGAAATTGGTTTCCACGGAGAGCGCGACCGGCACAACGATGTGGCCGACGATCACGATCACCAGATAGGCGGGCAGGTCGTCGGCGCGATGATGGAACAGCGCTTCGCCGCAAGCCGGGCAATTGGCGTTCACCTTGAGGAAAGCGCGGAACAGCTTGCCTTCGCCGCAGTTCGGACAGCGGCAGCGCAAGCCGCGCTTCATCGCCAGCCAGACATCGCGCTCAGGCGGCGAGGCAGCTTTCTGCGTCCAGGTTGAAGCGGCGGGTGTTTTCACGATTTGCCCTTGCTGTTCTTGCCCTTGTCCGATTTGCCTTTGATAGGCTTCCCTTTGGTTTTTGCAAACTTCTGCGAAGGTTTTTTCGTCGTGCGTCTGGCCTTGACCTTGCCGCGCGCCCGGCGCACCTCATGCGAGCGGTCACTGTCACGCTGTCGTTGACGCACGCGCGGAGCGACATGCCCCTCCGACAGCAGTTCGAAACGCAGTGCGCCGGCAACCGGGGCTGCTTCTACCAGACGAACTTCGACTACGTCACCCAATCGGTGCATGGCACCGCTGCGCGTGCCGACCAGCGCATGGCGAGCTTCGTCATAGTTGAAATATTCGGTTCCAAGCGTGCGGATCGGGATCAACCCGTCGGCGCCGGTGTCGCTCAGCTTGACGAACAGGCCGGCGCGGGTGACGCCGGAAATGCGCCCCTGGAACACCGCGCCGATGCGGTCGGCGAGATGATGGGCAATCAGCCGGTCTACGGTTTCGCGTTCCGCCTTCATCGCCCGGCGTTCGGTAGCGGAAATCTGCGCGGAGACTTCGCTGAGCGTCTCGATGGTTTCGGTTTCGGGCAGGGCGCCAGCACCGAGCCCCAGCGCGCGGATGATGGCGCGATGCACGACCAAGTCTGCGTAGCGGCGGATAGGCGACGTAAAATGCGCGTAGCGGCGCAGGTTGAGGCCGAAGTGACCGTAATTCTCCGCGGCGTATTCCGCCTGCGCCTGCGAGCGTAACACCACCTCATTGACCATGTGCTCGGAGTCGTGGCCCTTGATCTTGACCAGCACGCGATTGAACACCGCCGGCCGCAGCGCGCCGCTCTTGGCGAAGGAGATGTCGAGCGTCTTCAGGAATTCCTGAAGGTTGTGCACCTTCTCCACCGTCGGCTCGTCGTGGACGCGATAGATCAGCGGCAGGCCTTTTTTCTCCAGCGTCTCGGCGGCGGCGACGTTGGCGAGGATCATGAACTCCTCGATCAGCTTGTGCGCGTCGAGTCGTTCCGGTGTCACCACGCGATCCACCGTGCCGTCCGGCTTGAGGACGATCTTGCGTTCCGGCAGATCGAGTTCGAGTGGCTCGCGTTCGTCACGTGCGCGTTTCACCAGTGCGTAAGCCGCATAGAGCGGCTTGAGGATCGGCTCCAGCAGCGGCCCGGTGGTGTCGTCGGGATGGCCGTCGATGGCGGTCTGCACTTGCGCGTAATTCAGCTTCGCCGCGGAGCGCATCAGCACGCGATGAAACGTATGCGAGCGTTTGCGGCCGTCCGGCGCGATCACCAGACGCACGGCGAGCGCGCCGCGCGCTTCGCTCGGCCGCAGCGAGCACAGATCGTTGGAGATGCGTTCCGGCAGCATCGGCACGACGCGATCGGGGAAGTAGACCGAATTGCCGCGCAACAGCGCATCGCGATCCAGCGCCGATCCCGGCCGCACGTAAAACGCGACATCGGCGATGGCAACGTGAACGATGTAGCCGCCTTCATTGGCGGGATCGTCGTCGGGCATCGCGTGCACGGCGTCGTCATGATCTTTCGCATCCGGCGGATCGATGGTCACCAGCGGAATGTCGCGCCAGTCCTCTCGGCCCTGCAAGGTGGCGGGCTCGGCCGCCTCGGATTCCTTCAGCGCGGCGGGAGAAAACGACTGCGGAATGTCATGCGCATGGATCGCGATCAGGCTGATGGCCTTCTCGGTCGCGAGTGAACCGAGCCGCTCCTTGACGCGGCCCGACGCAAGGCCGAAGCCGCGCGAGCGAACCAGGTCGACACTGATGAGATCGCCGTCCTCGGCGCCACCGGTATCGGCCTTGGCGATGGCGAGTTCGCGACCGGCCTGCTTCTTGTCCACCGGCACCAGCCGTCCGCCGCCGCCGGGCAGGGCGTGAAAGATGCCGAGCACGCGCGACTTCGCATGGTCGATGATCTTGATGACGCGGCCGATGTAGGTGTGGGCTTCGTCGTTGCTGTCGGGCTCGACACGTAACAGCGCGCGGTCGCCGATACCGGCGGCGGTGCCGGGCTTGGGATAGCGTGGCAGGCGAATGCGAATCTTCGGCGCGGCGCCTTGCGTCTCCGCGTCCCATTCGGTCGGCGTCGCCAGCAACTCGCCATCGCTGTCGCGGCCGGTGACGGCCGCGAGTATGGTGGGCGGTAGCGCGGCAGCTTCGTGCAGCTTGCGGCCACGCTTGGCGAGCGCGCCCTCGTCGGCGAGCGTGCGCAGAATCTGCTTCAGTTCGACGCGGTCGGCATTCTTCAGTCCGAACGCGCGTGCGATCTCGCGGGTGCCGACTTCGCCTTTCGACGCACGCACGAATGCGATGATCGCGTCGCGGTCGGGAAATCGGTTGTCGCGCGGTTTGCTCAAAGTGACCCGCTGTTACCCGCCGGCCTTGCCGGCGCTCTTCTTCGCAGCCGCTTTCGGGGCTTTGGTGGTGGAGGTTTTCGCCGCCGTTTTCACTGGCGCACGGGCTTTGCTCGCCGCTTTCTTCGTCGCCGGCTTTTTCGCAACAGCCTTTTTGGGGACGGCTTTCTTTGCCGGCTTATCAGCATTGTCAGCGGATTTGGCTGCAGGTTTTTTCGCTGCCTTCTTCGCCGCCGGCCGCTTCGCCTTGCCGCCGCCCTTGGCTGCACGCTCGTCGATCAGCGCGATCGCTTCTTCAAGCGTGATACTGTCCTGCGTCTTGTCGCTCGGAATGGTCGCGTTGATGCCGCCGGCCGTAACGTATGCGCCGTAGCGTCCGCTCTTGACCGCGACCGCGCCGAGCGTCGGATGCTCGCCGAGCGGCTTGCCGGGATCGGAGCCGAAGCGCCGTTTGCCCGGCCCCTTGGCGATCTTCTCCGCGATCAAGGTCACCGCGCGGTTGAGGCCGATGTTGAAGACATCGTCGCCGGCCTCGAGGCTGGCGTAAGTCTTCAGGTGCTGCACGTAAGGCCCGAAGCGGCCGATGCCGGCCTTGATCGGCTCGCCGTCTTCCGGATGCCGGCCGACTTCGCGCGGCAGCGACAACAGCTTCAACGCGAGATCGAACTCCATGTCGCCTGGCGACGTGCCTTTCGGAATGCCGGCGCGCTTCGGCTTCTCGCCGTCCTCGTAATCCTTCGCTTCGCCCAACTGAATATACGGTCCGAAGCGGCCCGATTTGACCGCGATTTCGAGGCCGCTCTCCGGATCCTTGCCGAGGATGCGGTCGCCACCGGTATCGCCGTCAGCGGCGAGCGGACGCGTGTAACGGCATTCCGGATAGTTGGTGCAGCCGACGAATGCGCCGAACTTGCCGGCCTTGAGGTTAAGCCGTCCGGTGCCGCAGGTCGGACACTGGCGCGGATCGCCGCCGTCTTCGCGCGGCGGATAGATATGCGGCCCGAGCATCGCATCGAGTGCGTCCAGCACTTCGGCGACGCGCAACTCCTTGATGTCATCGACCGCGCCGATGAAGCCGGTCCAGAAGTCCTTCAGCACCTGCTGCCACGACACTTCATTATTGGAAATGCGGTCGAGATCTTCTTCCAGCGAGGCGGTGAAGTCGTATTCGACATAGCGCGCGAAGTAGTTCTTCAGGAACGCGACGACGACGCGGCCCTTGTCCTCGCCGTGCAGCCGCTTCTTGTCGAGCCGTACATAGCCGCGATCGCGCAGCACCTGCAGGATCGAGGCGTAAGTCGAGGGACGGCCGATGCCGAGTTCTTCCATGCGCTTGACCAGCGAGGCTTCGGAGAAGCGCGGCGGCGGCTCGGTGAAATGCTGGGTGACGGCGAGCGCCTGACGCTTGAGCGCTTCGCCTCCGCTCATGGCGGGGAGGCGGTTGCTGTCCTCGTCTTCCGGATCGTCGTCGCGGCCCTCCTGATAGAGTTTCAGGAAGCCGTCGAACTTGATTACCTGGCCGCTGGCGCGCAGGTCGAGCGTGCGCGCGCCCGCCCTGGCGATGATATCGACGGTGGTGCGTTCGAGTTCGGCGGATTCCATCTGGCTCGCGACCGTGCGGATCCAGATCAATTCATAGAGCCGCGCCTGATCGTTATCGAGGCTGCGGCGCAAATCGGCCGGGCGGCGCGAGATATCGGTGGGGCGAATGGCTTCGTGCGCTTCCTGCGCGTTCTTCGCCTTGGTCTGATACTGGCGCGGAGCATCCGGCACGTAATCCTTGCCGTAGTCCTCGCCGATTACCTTGCGCGCCTGCGTGATGGCGGAGCCGTCGATCTGCACGCCGTCGGTTCGCATATAGGTGATGAGTCCGGTGGTCTCGCCGCCGATGTTGATGCCTTCGTAAAGCCGCTGCGCGATGCGCATGGTGTGCGCCGGCGCGAAGCCGAGTTTGCGGCTCGCCTCCTGCTGCAAGGTCGAGGTGGTGAAGGGCGCATAGGGGTTGCGCCGCGCCGGCTTGGCCTCCACCGAACTCACGGTGAAGTCCGCCGCCTCGATGGCGCGCTTGAAGTCCTCGGCTTCCGCGCCGCTGCCGATGTCGAGCCGCGCCAGCTTCTTGCCGTCGGCGCCGACCAGACGTGCCTCGAAGGCGTCGCCGCGCGGCGTCGTCAGCGTCGCCACCAGCGACCAGTATTCGCGCGCGACGAAGCTTTCGATTTCCTGCTCGCGGTCGCAGACCAGCCGCAGTGCGACCGACTGCACGCGCCCGGCCGAGCGCGCGCCCGGCAGCTTGCGCCACAACACCGGGGAGAGGGTGAAACCGACCAGATAGTCCAGCGCGCGGCGCGCCATGTAGGCGTCGACCAGCGCGCCGTCGATCTGGCGCGGATGCTTCATGGCGTCGGTGACGGCCTGCTTGGTGATGGCGTTAAATACCACGCGTTCAATCGGCTGGTCCTTCAGCGCGCGCTTCTGCTTCAGTACCTCGAGGACATGCCAGGAGATCGCCTCGCCCTCACGATCAGGGTCGGTGGCGAGGATAAGTTTGTCGGCGCTTTTCACGGAACGGGCGATGTCGTTCAGGCGGCTGGAGGCCTTGGGATCGATCTCCCAGATCATCTTGAAATTGGCGTCGGGATCGACCGAGCCGTTCTTGGCCGGCAGGTCGCGGATGTGCCCGAACGAGGCGACCACTTCGTAGCCCCCGCCCAAATACTTATTGATCGTCTTGGCCTTCGCAGGCGACTCGACAATGACGATATTCATGTTTTTCCAGATACTTAGGGAAGAAAAGGTGCGAGCTTCGCGAGAGTCGCGGCGGCCTGCTTCGCCCGGAACATGGGTCCAGACCCCTCAACTGTCAAATCGCCGTAGACATTTATATCCCAAACATTCAACCGGTGCGTTCAAATATGTCTTTCTGATCCACCTATGGTTGTATATATCTAGCTGCAGGAGCGGACTTGATTCCCATTCTGGCGGAAAGTCGTAGCGGTGGCGAGGATCAATGGCGCGGGAGCGGCGGAGTATTCCCATCGAAGCGGACGAGCCAGCCGGCGATGGCGGGCCTGACGAGGCCGCCCGGTTCATTGCCAGCGCCGTATCCGAGTTGGCCCCGATGGCGCGGCGGCATCGGCTTGAGACCCTGGCCCATCTCCTCGACATGGCGCAGATGGAGGCCGAGGACCTGATCCGCGCCAATCTGCTGCGCAAGGTGCAATGACTCACACGATCATCCTCGTCCCCGCGACAAGCGCGGGCATGACGATGAGTGAGAATTCGCAGTTATAAGTCCCGGCCGAGATTGTTGGGGCGCTTTGCGAGATAGAAGATCCTAAGACACCGCCAGCGAGATCAGGCCGCCGCCATGGCGCTCCAGCCGCCCCGCCAGTTCAAGCTCAAGCAGAACGGTGCGGACGGTGGCGGGCGAGGTGTCGGCCATGCGGATCAGGTCGTCGAGGCCGATCGGGCTCGGCCCGAGCAATTCCACGATCCGTGCGCGCTCGCTGGCCGCGGGCTCGCGCTCCATCGATTGGGGATCATCGGACTCTGCGATCGGTAGTTCGACCGGCCGCCCCATGATCGGGCGTACCGCCGCGATCACGTCCGCCGCCTCGGTAATCAGCGCCGCGCCTTGCTTGATGAGATGATTGGTGCCGGCGGCGCGCGGATCGAGCGGCGAACCGGGAACGGCAAATACCTCGCGACCCTGTTCGGCTGCGACGCGCGCGGTGATCAGCGAGCCCGAGCGATGCGCGGCCTCGATGACCACGACGCCTAATGCTACCCCCGAGATCAGCCGATTCCGCCGGGGAAAATCCCGCGCGCGTGGCGCATGGCCGAGCGGCATTTCCGAGATCGCGGCGCCGGATGAAAGAATGTCTTCCAGCAAAGTGTCATGTTCCGGCGGATAAATGCGATCGTGGCCGCCGGCCAGCACGGCGACGGTGCCGGTCCGCAAGCTGGCGCGATGCGCCGCCTGATCGATGCCGCGCGCAAGTCCCGAGGCGACGACAAAACCGGCGTCACCGAGATCGCGCGCCAGCAGTTGGGTGAACTTGAGACCGGCACCGGAGGCATTGCGCGAGCCGACGATGGCGATCATCGGCTTGGCCAATATGGCGGACAGGCCCCGGATGCCGAGCAGCGGCGGCGCATCGTCGATCGACGCCAGCCTCGACGGATAGCCGGCCTCGCCGGGAGCCACGATCGTCACGCCCATGACGCGGCCGCGCTCCAGTTCGCGCGTGGCATCGTCCGCTGTGCAGATGCGCGCAGCCCGGATCGCACCGCCACGACGGGCGAGATCGGGCAGGCGGTCGAGCGCGGCTTCGGCACTACCGAAATGATTGATCAGCGAGCGAAAGGTGCGGGGGCCGACATTGTCGCTGCGGATCAGCCGCAGCCACGCGATCCGCTGGCGCTCGGTCAGTCGCGTCACGTCGGTGGATGGTGAAGCAACGTCCAAGCTGCGGATCCTCCACAGCCAGAATTGCGCAACTCGCGCGGTCGCACAACCTTAAGTCGTATGCGGCCGATGCGTGCGTGTCAGGCCTTTTTGCCGATCTTGCCTTCGGTGCGGTCGATCAGCCGCCGGATATTGCCGCGGTGCATGATCCACAACAGGACCGACAGCACCGTGAATAACAGCGCCAGCGCGGCATGACCGTCCAGCCAGAGCCCGGCGGGTGTCATGGCGCTTGCGACCAGTGCGGCGGCCGAGGAATAGCGCGTGAACCACGCGATCACGAGCCAGACCGCGCAGAAGGCCAGCGCCGCCGGCCAGTAAAGGCCCAGCAGCACGCCGATATAGGTCGCGACGCCCTTGCCGCCCTTGAAGCCGAGCCACACCGGAAACAGGTGGCCGAGAAACGCGCCGAGCGCCGCCAGCATCGCGGCCTCGGGGCCGCCGAAGCGTCCGGCGAGAATGACGGCGGCGGTGCCTTTCAGCATGTCGCCGAGCAGGGTTGCGGCGGCGAGCCCCTTGCGTCCGGTACGCAGCACGTTGGTGGCGCCGATGTTGCCGGAGCCGATGGAGCGCAGATCCTGCGTCCCGGCGAGCCGCGTCAGGATCATCCCGAACGGAATCGAGCCGAACAGGTACCCGACGACAAAGGCGAGGCAGGCCACGCCAAGAGAAGATGTCAGCATCAGCGAATGCCCCGATGGGTCGTCAAGGATTGGTTAACCATACTTCATCACCATCGGATTCGACCATAGGAGGTTATCATGCATCCCGCGCGCAATCGCCTGGAGGTCGCGCTCTTCGGCATTTATCTGATCGCGATTCTCGCCGGCACGTCGATGGAAGCTATCGCCAAACTGTCGGGGCAGTAATCCGCCGGCTGCGAGTGTCTGGCGCGATTACGCCATGCGCCGGTACACGCTTCGGCCGCCGACGATGGTTTGCCGCACGCGGCCGGTGAAGCGGGCTTCATCAAACGGCGTATTCTTGCACTGCGATTTGAGGTCGGCCGGGTCCAGCACCCATGGTTCGTCGGGGTCGATGACGATGACGTCGGCGGGACTGCCTGCGCGCAGCGTTCCGCCCGGCAGGCCAAGCAGTTCGGCGGGCCGCGTCGACATCGCGCGGATCAGCGTGGCGATCTCGATCTCGCCGTTGTGGACCAGACGCAAGCCAGCCGACAGCATCGTTTCGAGACCGATGGCGCCGACCGCGGCTTCCGCGAACGGCAGCCGCTTGGTTTCGACGTCCTGCGGATTGTGATCCGACATCGCCACATCGATCAGGCCGGATGCAACCGCGGCAACCAGCGCGGTGCGATCATCCTCGGTGCGCAGTGGCGGCGAGGTTTTCAGGAAGGTGCGATATGGCCCGATATCGTTCTCGTTCAGCGCGAGATGATTGATCGAGGCCGACGCGCTTACTGCCAGGCCAGCGTCGCGCGCGCGTTTGAGAACGTCGAGCGACTCCCGGCAGGTCACCGACGCCGCGTGATAACGGCCGCCGGTCAGCGCGACGAGGCGGATGTCGCGCTCCAGCATCATCGCCTCGGCGGCGGTAGGCACGCCGATCAATCCGAGGCGCGTCGCGAACTCGCCCTCGTTCATGACGCCTTCGCCGACGAGGTTCGGGTCTTCGGTGTGATGCACGATCAGCGCGTCGAAGTCGCGTGCGTAGGTGAGGGCACGCCGCATCACCTGTGCGTTCGTGACGCTGTGCGCGCCGTCGGTGAAGGCCACCGCGCCGGCAGCTTTCAATAAGC
>JBARXT010000159.1:0-12771 GCA_049647485.1 Xanthobacteraceae bacterium | reverse complement strand
CCGCCCCGAGGGGCGGACGTCGTTGCGATGGTTTGTTGTTTAAGTTGGCGGCTTACTTGGCGAGACGGAATTTGCCGCCTTCCACCTTGATCAGGAACGCTGAACGCTCGTCATAGCCGTTATGGTTGGTCGGGCTCATGTTGGAGAGGCCGTTGTTGAGATAGATTTCCTTGCCGTTCTCCAGTGCATCGCGCAGTGCGGCACGGAATTCGGGTGTACCCGGCTTGCCAGCCTTGAGCGCGGCCGGCATGGCGTTCTCCACCAGCACCATGGAGTCCCACAGGTGCGCGGCAAAGGCGGCCGGCTCTTCCTTGTACTGCGCCTTGTAGGCCGCGATGAACTTCTCCGGCGCGGCTCGGAACGGGCTGTCCTTCGGCAGATCGTCGACGATGGTGAAGGCTTCTCCGGTGTAGACCGCGCCCTCGACGTCCTTGCCGCCGAGCTTGATGAACTCGTTGGTTGCGACGCCGTGGGTTTGGTAGATCGGACCCTTGTAGCCGCGCTCGCGCAAGGCCTTTTGCGGCAGCACGGCGGGCGTGCCCGCGGAGGCGATGAACACCGCGTCCGGCTTGGTGGCGATGATCTTCAGCACCTGCCCGGTGACGCTGGCGTCGTTGCGGGCATAGACCTCGTGCGTTGTCAGTTCGATGCCGACCTTCGGTGCCTCCACCTTCAGCACGTTGTAGTAGCCTTCGCCGTAGCCGTCCGAGAAGCCGATATAGCCGAGTTTCTTGGCGCCGGTCTTGGCGATGTGCTTGAGGATCGCGGCGGCCATGATGTCGTCATTGGGCACCACCTTGAAGACCCACTTCTTCTTGTCATCCATTGGCTGCACCAGCACCGCCGCGGCCGCGAGCGTCAGCAATGGCGTCTTGGCTTCGGCGGCGATATCGATCAGCGGCAACGACACCGGCGTCAGCGACGAGCCGAGCAGTACGTCGACCTTCTCTTCGGAGATCATCTTGCGAGCGTTCTGCGCTGCTTTGGTGGGATCGGATTCGTCGTCGAGTGCGATGTAGGTGACCTTCTGTCCGGCGATCTCCTTCGGCAGGATCGATACGGTTTTGCTCTGCGGCTGTCCGAGCGCGGCACCGGGGCCGGATGCGCTCATGGTGATGCCGACCTTGAGTTGTGCGTGCGCGCTGCCGGCCGTGAGTGCGGCCGCAGCCAACGCGATGAGCCAGGTTTTCGTTCGTAGCATGACGTCCTCCCTTGGTGGTTTTTGCGAGTTTAGTATTCGTTGCCCCCAAGGCCGAGATAACTTTCGACCAATCGGGCATCTTGGGCGATCTCCGCAGGCGAGCCCTGCGTGGTGATCGCGCCGAGTTCCATGACGTAGGCGTAGTCCGCGACCTGCAACGCCGCGCGCGCGTTTTGTTCGACCAGCAAGATCGAGACGCCGCTCGCGCGCAGTTCAGTGAGTATCTGGAAGATGTCGCGCACGATGCGTGGTGCGAGGCCGAGGCTTGGCTCGTCGAGCATCAGCAACGTCGGTCGCGCCATCAAAGCGCGGCCCATCGCCAGCATTTGCCGCTCTCCCCCCGACAACGTTCCAGCCAATTGCTGCCGACGTTCTTTCAGACGCGGAAATTGCGTGAACACCTGCTCCAGCGTCTCGTTGCGTTCAGCGCGCGAACGTCGAATGCCACCGAGCAGAAGATTGTCCTCCACCGGCATGTCGGCGAACAGTTCGCGGCGCTCGGGCACAAGACACAAGCCTTGCTGCACGCGGGTTTCGAGCGAAACGGATGCAATCGGCCTGTCGCGAAACGTGATGCTGCCGCGCGCGTTGAGCAACCCCATCAGCGCGTTGAGCAGCGTGGTCTTGCCGGCGCCATTGGCGCCGATCACCGTCACCAGCGCGCCTTGTGTCACCTTGATCGAGACATTATGGACGACTTCGGCGCGGCCGTAGGCGACGCACAGGTCGCGGACGTCCAGCAGCGGCGCGGTCATGACACGCCTCCGAGATAGGCTTCCAGCACCGCTGGATTCTTCCGGATGTCGGCCGGCACGCCTTCCGCGATCTTGGTGCCGAAGTCGAGCACGACGAGGTGATCAGCGAGGCTCATGACGAAATCCATGTCATGCTCGACCAGCAGCACGCTGACGCCTTCGCTGCGGACCTCGCGCAGCAGTTTGGCCAATGCCTTTTTCTCGCCAACGCGCAGGCCGGCGGCCGGCTCATCGAGTAGCAGCAGGATCGGATTGAGGCACAGCGCGCGCGCCACTTCGACAAGACGGAGCTGGCCGAGCGCGAGCGTGCCGGCCGGCTGCATCGCGACGTCGTCGAGGCCGACGCGCTCCAGTTGTCGTTTGGCTGTCGCAAACAATTTGGCTTCCTCGGCGCGATCGAGCTTGAGCATCGAGCGAAACATGCCGGCGTGACCGAGCAGGTAGGCGCCAAGCGTGACATTCTCGATCACGCTCATATCGGCGACGATCTCGACGTGCTGGAATGTGCGGCCGAGCCCGAGCGCTGCTGCGCGCTGCGGCGTCTGTGCCGCGAGCGGATGGCCTTCGAAGGCGATGGCCCCCGCGGTCAGCGGCAGCGCGCCGGTGATGAGATTGAAGGTCGTGCTTTTCCCCGCGCCGTTAGGGCCGATCAGGCCGATGATCCGGCTACTTTCCACCTCGAAGTTGACGTCGTTGACGGCGACAAGGCCACCGAAAGTTTTCCTTGCGTCTTGAACTTGCAGCAATCGCACGCCGGGCGCGGGCAGGGGACGGGTCGGCAGCTTGTCGCCGTCCTTCGCTGCCGGTGGTTTCGGCGGAGGTGGCGGTCCGAACAGGATCGGCCAAAGCCCGTTGCTGGCGGTCTGCAAGACCAGCACCAACACTGCGCCATACGCGATGGACTCGAAGTTGCCGGTATGGCCGAACAGCCACGGCAGCACGTTCTGCAACTGGTCGCGCAGCACGGTGATACCGGCCGCGCCGAGGATCGCGCCGTAGACGCGCCCTGCGCCGCCGAGCACAGCCATCAGCAGATATTCGGTGCCGGCGACCACGCCGAACGGGCCGGGCGATACCGAGCGCTGGAAATGCGCGTAGAGCCAGCCGGCGAGACCGGCGAGCATCGCGGCATAAACGAACACCATCAGCTTGGCGCCGGCGGTGTTGACGCCGAACGCTTCCGCCGCGCGCGTGCTGCGGCGAAGCGCGCGAATGGCGCGGCCAACGCGTCCGTTCAACAGGTTTTGTGTTGCGATCACCGCGAGAACGACGGCGATCCAGACCACGACGAAGTATTCTTTCGGGTCGATCAGTTGGTGGCTACCGACGCGCAGCGCCGGAATGCCGGGCAGGCCATCATGCGCGCCGAGCCAACTGATGTTGCCGAACATGTAGAAGAACGCGATGCCCCAGGCGATGGTCGCCAGCGGCAGATAGTGACCCGACAGTCGCACTGTCACCGCGCCGACGGCGGCGGCGACGATCATCGTCACCAGCAATGCGGCCGGCAGCGTCAGCCACGGCGAGATGCCGAAATGCACGGTCAGCGCGCCGGTGGTGTAGGCGCCGAAGCCGACGAAGGCGGACTGGCCGAACGAGGTCATGCCGCCGACGCCGGTGAGCAGCACCAGGCCGATGGCGACGAGGCTTGATATGCCGATGTAATTGAACAGCGTCACCCAATAGTCCGGCAGCCAACCTGTGAACGGCGCGATCAACAGGGCCGCCGCGACGATCGGCGGCGCGAAGGATCGGAGCGCGGTCATCATTCCGATTCCTCATGATAGGGGGCGTAGATCGAACGCCACGCCAGCACCGGAATGATCAGGGTGAAGACCAGCACCTCCTTGAAGTTGCTGGCCCAGAATGAGAACAGCGCTTCGGCGAAGCCGACGCCGAGGGCTGCGATCACTGTCAGCGGATAGCTCACCAGTCCGCCGATGATGGCGGCGACGAACGCTTTCAAGCCGATCAGGAAGCCAGAGTCGTAAAACACCGTCATCAAGGGGCCGACCAGAATCCCCGACACCGCGCCGAGCAGCGCGGCGATGGCGAACGAGAACTGTCCGGCCACCGATGTCGGGATGCCGACCAGGCGCGCGCCGACCCGGTTCGACGAACAGGCGCGCAACGCCTTGCCGAGCAGCGTGCGGCCGAAGAACAGCGCGAACAGCACCAGCAGCACGGCGGTGACGATCAGCACCGCGACACTCTGGCCGGTGACGACAAGATCGCCGAGCGAGAACGACGCGGATGAAAGTGGCGTGGTGCCACTGCCTTCCGGCCCGAAGAACACCAGTCCCAATCCGATCAGCGAGAAGTGGACGCCGAACGCCGCCATCAGGAGCACCAGTACGCTGGAATGCGCCAGCGGTTCGAATGCAATGCGATAGATCATCGGGCCCATCGGCGTGATCAGCGCGATCGCCAGCAGGATGTTAGTGAGCTGGCCGAGCTTCATCGGCGCCAGCGCCTGTGTCAGCAACAGCAGCGCGATGGGGAGGGCCAGATCGAGCAGCGCGATACGGACGATACGTTTCAAGGTCAGGTCGCGGAAATGCCACACGATGTCGGAAATCGCGGCAAGAATCCCGAGCGCCAACAACAGCCACGGTGTCGATGGCGTGACTCCGTTCTCCAGCGCCGCAACGGTGAGTGCGGCGAAGGCCACGAATTCCCCCTGCGGCACGAAGATGACACGGGTCACCGCGAACACCAGCACCAATGCGATGGCCACCAGCGCATAGACCGCGCCGTTGATGACGCCGTCCTGGAGCAGGAACAGGAATATCGTCGTGTCCACCCGCGTTCGTCCCCTGGATCGTGGCTCTGGGATGGATACCCAACGCCCGAGCTTGATCTTGTTGCCGGCTAAAATTCACCAACCGCTCGTTTAATTCAAGAGCTTAATTGGTCGAATTCCCAACCTGCGCCAAGGTTGGCCGGGGGATTTTCAATGCGCAAGCGCCCTGAAGCGGACTGGCAGCGAGCCGATCGAGCGTAACGTGTTGTTCAATTTGCGAATTGGCTCGCTCGTCAGTTCGATGACGTCGACCCGCTTTAACAATGCCGTGAGAATCAATTCCACCTCCAGTCGGGCGACCAGTTGGCCTACGCAGCTATGAATGCCGGCGCCGAACGCAGCATGACCGATCGGGCGGCGTCGGATGTCAAAGCGCTCAGGCTCGGGAAATTTCCGGTGATCGCGGTTGGCCGCGCCGAGAAACAGCAGGACCTTCTCACCTTCGGGAATCGTCGTGCCCGCCACCTCGACCTCACGCGTCGTGGTCCGGAAAAAGGTTTGCACCGGGGACTCCCAGCGAAGCACTTCGTCGAAGGACTGCCGGATCAGCGAGGGATCGTCGCGCAGCGCTTGCCATTGTTCGGGATGGGTTGCGAATGCGTAGATCGCGTTGGCAATGCCGTTGACGGTGGTATCGAGCCCGGCGGTGAGCATCGAGCGCACCAGCGTTGCCGCCTCGTCGGCGTCGATCTCGCCGGCGTCGAATGCGTCCCAGACCTGCGATCCGAAGCCGCCCGGCCGCAGCATGTCGCGCGAGCACTGATCGTAGATCCACTGCACCACGGGCTTGGCGTTGGCGACCGACTCCTTGAAGATCGCGTTGGGCGGGCCAAAGGAGTTGAACACCATATTGCCGAACGGCAGCAGGTTCTCGCGCCCCTCGGGGCGCAGGCCGACAGCGTCCGGAAACACATGAAGCGGAAAGACCTCCGCGAGATCCTTGATGGCATCGATCTCGCCTTTCGCGACCACGGCTTCGGCGAGAGCTTCGGCGCGCGCCGTGAAGGTTTCGCGAACCTGCCGCATCGCCGCCGGCGAGAGGATGCGGCTCATTACCGAACGCGTCCGCGTATGGATCGGCGGATCTACCTCTAGAAGTTTGCTCGGCGGCCGCCATGATTTGACCTTGGCGAAGTCCTCGATGCCGGCGCCGCGCCCGGAGCAGAACGTCTCCCAGTCCATCAGGGACGCCTGGACCTCGGCGTGGCGGGCCATGCCGTAGACACCGTAGCGAGCAAGCCAGAATACCGGCGCGGTTTCGCGCAGTTCCTCGTGAAATCCGTAGGGGTTCCCAAGAAATGCGTCCGAGAACGGGTCGATATTCGATTCCGGGCATGCCGGGTTTGGACTGCGATGAATCGGCTGTGTCATGGCGATGAACCGCTATGGTGCTGGTGCGTTGCGGAGGAAAGTCGTGATTGCTCCGATCCGGTCGATAAATCACAATCATAAGGGAGATGGGCGATCCTGTCTGTCGCAAGCGATTGCGACAGCGGGCAGGCGGGAAAACGCCCGCGAAGCAACTTTCATCCGGATTGTGGTTGGCCTAGATTGAAAAATGATTGGGGAGGAAAACCGTTATGCCCGGCGGTTCGCACGATATTTCCGAACGGCGGCCGGAACTGAGGGGCGATGCCGCGATGGATGGCTTTGAGCAGGCCGTCCTGCAAGTCGGCCGTCCGGCGTTTTCCGACGCGTTGATGGCGCATCTTCGTCGTATCGCCGCGGTCGATCACTGCATGGTCTTTGCATTCGCCAACGATCACGATGCGCAATGCCTGCTGACTGCGGGCGACATCGCCATCGGCGAGGATCTCGGCTCTGCCTATGCGGGGCATTTTCATGCCAGCGATCCCAATAAGGAAATCATTTTCAAACAGGCATGCGATGCGAGCGCCGTTCTGATGCCCTTCGTTGCCCGCAGAATGTATCGCAGCGATTATCGCAAACTGTTCTTCGACGATTCCGGGATTGTCGATAAATTTGCGACGGCGCTTTGGTATGAAGGCGTTTGCATCTATGCCAATTTCTATCGCCTTGAGGCCAGCGGACGTTACAGCCGACCGCAGGTGGCTGCACTCAATCGCGCCGGCCCGAAACTCGTGGCGGCCATCACAAGGCACTGCCAGTTGGCACTGGAAGCGCAGCCGCGTCATCGGAGCGAAAGTTCAGGACTTCTGGCACGGGCCTTTGCGAAGCCGCCACTCAATGCCCTGACGACCCGCGAGCGCGACGTCTGCATGAATATTCTGCAGGGATTGAGTTCGGAGGCGATCGCCGGCAGGCTTGCGATCAGTCTCAACAGCGTGCTGACGTATCGACGGCGGGCCTATCAGCGGCTCGGCATCACATCGCAGAACGAACTGTTTTCGCTTGTGATGATGCAGCTTGCGGCCGGCGACCGCCGGACTTCAATTCGCCTGCCGGCTTCAATTGGCATGCTCAATTAGTATGGTTGGTGATTATGTCGGCTTGCGGAATATGCGGTCGGTTTACGCGGCCGCGATCGTTGTTTTCGGTGCGCCCGGATCGACTTCGTCGAAGGCTTATTTGACGGCGCCCGTCAAAGGTGGCTAGATTTTGTGAAACGCGCGGATGGCCCTGCGGAGATGGATTGGTGATTCATCCCGCTCGGGACCGTGACAGCGACGCGGGCACGTGAGCCAAAAGAACACGATCGATGTGATTGACGTCATATCGGAACATTGAGGGAGAAACCAATATGACGATAACCCGTCGCGAGTTCGCCGTTGGCGCATCTGGCGTATTGCTTGGCACGGTCGCCGCGCCGTTTGTGCGTCGCGCGGGGGCCGCTGATTCGACCATTCGCATCGGTGTCGTCAATTCGATGAGCGGTGGCCTCGCCGCCTATGCTCAGGAAGGGCAGCCGGCCTTCGAATACATCATCAAGAAGATCAACGCCGAGGGCGGCATCAAGAGCAAGGGCGGCGCCAAGATCGAACTGATCCAGGCCGACGATACCAGCCAACCGGCCCGTACGGCGACGGAAGCACGCCGGCTGATCACCGAAGAGAAAGTGCAACTGCTGACTGGCACCATCCTAAGCGCGCAGATGCTGGCGCTGACCCCGGTGCTCGACGAACTGAAGATGCCGACGCTGTCGGTGTGGGCCGGCGGTGCGCGCTCGAACTACATGTTCACGTTGGGCTATCCTTATGACCGCGGCTATGCGCAATCGATGCATGATTTCGTCGTGTTTCTACGGGATTCCGAGAAGTTCAACATCAAGACTGCGGTGATGGGCTATTCGAATTACGAAGCCGGCCAGCAGGTCAACAAGTTCCTGCACGAGAAGCTGAAGGCCAGTGGCATCGAGATCATTGGCGAAGCGCCGCTCGACACCAAGGCACAGGACCAGACCTCCGCGATGGTCCGCATTCGCTCGCTGAAGCCGGACGTCGTGGTCGGGCTGGTGACGCCGCGCGACGGCATTTTGCTGCATCAGGCGCGTTACAATCTGAACTATCACGGCAGCATCTTCTGCGGCGGCACCGGTGGCTATTCCGATCTCTCGCTGTGGAAGGACCTGGGACCGGAAATCGGCAAGGCGGTGCTGACCAAGAACCTGTTCGGCATGACCGGATTCAGTCCGGGCGCCAAGGTCGATTCCATGCAGAAGATCATCACGGAGTTGCGCGATGTCGCGAAGCTCGACCGTATCGGGCAGGGAGCGATCCAATACGCCCAGGCCGGCCGCGTGCTGCAGCAGGTGCTCGAGACCTCGGCGTCGCTGGAGCGTGAAGCCCTGCTCGAGGCCTTCAAGAAGGTGAACATTCCGTTCAGCGATCCCAACCTCTACGTGGCAAAGCCGAAGGGATTGCAGTTCGCCGAGGATCGCCTGCTCAAGGATGGCAGTGCCATGTTCATCCAGTGGACTCCGGAACAACAGCAGCAGGTGGTGTTCCCCAAGGAATTCGCCCAGACCGCTCCGCGTCCCCGGGCGTGAGATCGGGTCGTGGCGCTGCTCGAGGTTGACAAGGTCACCAGACGGTTTGGCGGCCTTGTTGCCGTCAACGATGTAAGCTTTGCGGTGACCGAGGGTGAGATCCTCGGCATCATCGGCCCCAACGGGGCGGGCAAGACTACGCTGTTCAGCGTGATCTCCGGCTTCATTCCGCCCAGCGAAGGCGAAATACGTTTTGCCGGCGAGAGTATCGTCGGCGTTTCCCCGGATCGCCTTGTGCGCCGGGGCCTGGTTCGCAGTTTCCAGGTCGTCCAGACCTTCGCCGACATGACGACGCTCGACGCGGTAACGACGGCCGCGCTCACGCGGCGGCCGATCCGCGAGGCGATCGACTATGCGGCGCACGTGCTTCAGCGGGTCGGAATGGCGGGAAAGGAATTGCTCACGCCGGCAACTTTGTCGCTGCAGGACAAGAAACTGCTCGAACTCGCGAAGTGCCTCGCCACCGACCCGCGTTGCATTCTGCTCGATGAGGTGATGGCAGGACTGACGATCGCCGAAACCGAAGCGCCGATGGCGATTGTACGGGAATTGAACAGCCAGGGCGTCACCATCGTCATGGTGGAGCACGTCATGCCGGTGATCATGCGGCTGGCGACACGCATCGTCGTCATCAATTTCGGGGAGAAAATCGCCGAGGCCACACCGGAGGAGATCATCAAGGATCAACGAGTCATCGACGCCTATTTCGGAGAGCACCTCGATGCTTGAGGTCGATCATCTGGTGACGGGCTATGGCGGCGTGCCGGTTCTGCACGACGTCTCGCTGAAATTGAGCGCAGGCGAGATCGTGGGGCTGCTCGGCGCTAACAATGCCGGCAAGACGACGTTGATCAACAGCCTGTCCGGCATGTATGCGCCGATATCGGGTCGCATTCTCTTCGAGGGACAGGATGTCACCGCGATGACGCCGCGGCAGCGGGTGGAGATCGGCATCATTCAGGTCCCGGAAGGCCGGCTGGTCTTTCCGGAAATGAGCGTGCGGGAGAATCTGCTGCTCGGCGGCATCAATGCGCGCGCACGGGCCCATAGGCCGCGTCAGATGGATCATGTGCTCGAATTGTTTCCCCGCCTGCAGGAGCGTCTCACGCAGAAGGCCGGTACGTTGTCCGGCGGTGAGCAGCAAATGCTGGCGATCGGCCGGGCGCTGATGGCCGAGGCGAAGCTGTTGATGCTGGACGAGCCGTCGCTGGGCCTGTCTCCACTGTTCGTTCAGTACATTTTCGGCATCATCGATCGCCTCCATGCCGAGGGGCTGTCGATTCTGCTGATTGAACAGAATCTCAATCTGACGCTGCGTCACGCGCAGCGCTGTTATGTGCTCGAACGCGGCAAGGTTGCCGTCGAAGGAACCTCAGATGCCGTCAAGGACGATCCACGAACGCGTCGCGCCTATCTTGGGCTTTAGGATGAAAACCTTGATCAGTGTCAATTGAGCGGAGACCGATGTGGCCGAATTTCTCCAAGCACTGGCGCAGGGCCTGCTGATCGGAAGCACATACGGGTTGTTGGCGCTCGGGATGGGGCTGGTCTACGGCGTTAGCGGTGTGGTCAATTTCTCGCACGGCGATTTCATCTCGCTCGGCATGTTCATGTGCCTGGCGCTGTATTCGGCCTTCGCGATGGATCCCTATGTGTCGCTCGTCATCACCGTGCCGCTGATGACCGTGATCGGAGGATTGGTTTACTGGTACTTGCTGCGCCCCATGGTGGGCCATCAGTTTTTGATGGTCGTTCAACTCACGTTGGGGCTGAGCCTCGTTCTGCAGAACGGCATCCTGATGGTGTTCGGCGGGCAGCCTGCGCGCACGCCGTCGGTGGTTGAATCCAAGCTGCTTATTCTCGGTGAAGTCGTTGTTCGCGTTCCACATGTCATCGCCTTCGTGGTGTCGTTCGCCATGGCGATCGGTCTCTACATTATGCTGCGCTCGACCGATTTCGGGCGTTCGATCCGCGCGGTGCACCAGAACGCGCACGCAGCGGCGCTGATGGGGGTCGACGTGAGCCGCGTGCAGACGCTGACCTTTGCGCTCGGCATCGGCATCCTGGCGATCGCCGCGGCGCTGCTGTTGCCGGGTACGCCGATCCAGCCGGCTCAGGGGCTGCGCTATACGGTGATCACGTTGATCGTGGTGGCGCTCGGTGGCATGACGAACTTCGTGGGTATCATGCTTGGCGGGCTGATTATCGGTCTCTCGGAAGCCTACGGCACCATTTATCTCTCGGATACCCTGGGCATGTTGCTGCCTTACGGCATCTTCGTGCTGATCATGCTGTTTCGGCCTCAAGGGCTCACCTGGAGTTCGTCGCGATGAGGCAGGAATTCTACAAGACCCTGATGTCGCCGGTGTGGCTGGTCGTGCTGCTGCTGGCGGTGGTCGTGCCGCCGCTGTTGCCGTCGTACTATCTGCACATCGTCATCTTGTCGCTGGTCTATGTCGCGTTGGCGTCGGCGTGGAATATCGTCGGCGGGATGGCGGGACAGATTTCCCTCGCGCACAGTCTGTTCATCGGCACCGGCGCCATGCTGTCGAGCGCGCTGTTGTTGAAACTCGGCGTCAACATGTGGCTGGGCCTGATCATCTCCGCGCTGATCTCCGGCGCGATGGGCGCGATCATCGCGTGGATCGACTTCCGCTTTCAGCTTGGCCATCTGTCGTTCGTGCTGATTACGCTGGCGTTTGCCGAGATGGGAACGGTCATCGTCGAGGGATGGGATTTTCTTGGCGGTGCATCTGGCCTGCTTCTGCCGCAGGACAAGGGAGATTTTCTCGCCTTTCAATTCGGCGGCGGCATAGGTGCGTTCTGGGTGATGCTGGTGCTGGCCATCGTCAGCATTCTGATCAATGTCGCGATCCTGAATGCGCCGCTGGGATATTATTTACGCACCATCCGCGACAACGAGAACGCCGCGCGTGCCATCGGCGTCAATATCCTGCGCTACAAGATTGCGGCCATGGTGATCTCGGCCATGCTCAGTTCGGTCATCGGCACGGCTTACGTCCGCTATCTCACCTTCGCCGATCCTTATCTGCTGGTCTCGCCGATCATCATTATCGAAATCGTATTGTTCGCGACCGTTGGCGGATTGGGCCGGGCATATGGGCCGGCGTTCGGAGCGCTGTTGCTGGTGCCGCTCGGTGAAATCCTGCGCGGCAAGCTGGGCGGGACGCTGCCGGGACTGCATTACTTCATCTACGGCGTGGTCGTGATCGCGGTCATTCTGATGTCGCCGCGTGGGCTTCTGCCGTTGTTCGAAACGTGGGCCGCGCGCCTGCGGCCCAAGACTGCCGCGACAAAATAGACGAGTTTCGCCGCGCGGCGACCTTCTTGTGTCGGGGCTTGCAGGTTCGCTTACGCCCTTAGCGAGTGCATGACGAAATCGACCACATGCTTGCGCCGTGCGCGCAATGCGCTTTTGGACTTCAGGTCCTTGTCGAGGATGGCGGACAGTGTCGGCATTCCGGAAAAGTAAAAATAGCTCAGTGCGGTGATTGAAATATAAAGCTGCTCGGGACTCACTCCCTTGCGAAACAAGCCGTCGCGGACGCCCTGCGTCAACGTTTTCGAGAAGATGCGGAGCAACGGTGTGCGGATGTCGGCAAAGTGCGCGAGGTTGCGCACGTGAGCGGCGTCGTTACGATTCTCGTCGTTGAGGATTACAACCAAGTCCGGATGCGATTCGAGATAGTCGAACCAACTCTGGATCAGCTTTCGAATTGCCTTGTCGGGGCTGAGCCCGTCAAGGCTGAACGTCCGCTCGTACTGCAGGATTTCATCGTACACCCACTCGAGAACGGCAAAATAGATCGCGTCCTTGTCGCCGAAGTAATGGTAGACAAGTTGCTTGTTGACGCCGGCCTGAGCTGCGATTTCATCAACGCGCGCCCCGGCCAGTCCATTGCGCGCGAACTCCCGGCGAGCTGCGATCAGCAATTTGCGGCGGGTGTTCACGGGATCGCGCCGGCGTGGCACGGCGCAAGGTTCGTTCAGGCTGAATTCGACCATTTCCCAACCAGGCAATTCG
>JBARXT010000158.1:0-1695 GCA_049647485.1 Xanthobacteraceae bacterium | reverse complement strand
GCTCGCCCGTCGCCTTCGGGCCGCGGCCGCATGTCTTGCGATCTTCTCCGGTGTCATTCTGTCAACGTTGCCGGCCCATGCCGATCCGGTGCGCGGCGAGGCCACGCTCGCAACCGAGAACGGTTATGCGCGGCTTGTCGTCAAGCTCGACGAAGATGTCGATTCCGAGGTGTCGGTTGCGGGCTCGATCCTGATCATCCGCTTCAAGCGGGCGGTGGAGGTCCCGGTCGATCAACTGTCGGACGCAGTGCCGGATTATGTCGGCTCGGCGCGCCGCGATCCCGACGGCTCGGCGATCCGGCTCGCGCTGTCGCGCAAGGTGAAGATCAATTCGATGGTCGCGGGCGAGCGTCTGTTCGTCGATCTGCTGCCGGATACCTGGAAGGGCATGCCGCCGGGGTTGCCGCAGGAAGTGGTGCGCGAATTGTCGGAGCGTGCCCGCGCCGCCGAGCGCGCGTTGCGCCAGCAGCAGGCGGCGAATGCACCGAAGCCGTTGCCGCCGGTGCGCGTGCGCGCCTCGGTGCAGCCGACATTCATTCGTTACGTGTTCGAACTGCCGGAGAACGCCGGCGTGTCGTCGTCGCTGGCGCCGCACAAGTTCTCGGTGCTGTTCGACAAGCCGCTCAAGTTCGACCTTGCGGATGCGACGCTGGTGGCGCCGACCAATATCGGGGCGATTACGCAGCGCGTCGACGGCGGCAATTCCATTATCGATTTCACCCTGATCGGTGATGTCGATGTCAAAGCCTTCCGTGAGGAAAAGAATTACGTTGTTGATGTCGGCGTGCAGCCGGCCGCTTTGCCGGTGATTCCGCCAAAGGCGTCGAAGGCCGTGCCGGACGCGCCGAAGAACGCGGCAGCGGAGCCGGCGAAAGCCAGCGAGGCGTCGCCGCAAGTCGCCGTGGCGACCAAGCCTGTTGCGGAAAGCGTAAAGGCAGCTGAACCGAAGGTCGCTGAGCCAAAGTCGAACCCGCCGCTGGCCAGTGTTGCAGCGGCGGCATCGTCCGCGACGGTCGAATCGCCTGCAGCGCTACCCGCCGCGAGCCCCGCCACGACCGCCGAGAACGTGCCGGTGCAGGTTCAGCGTAACAGCGACGGCGTGCGCCTGAATTTCGCGTTCGATGCGGCGACGCCCGCCGCGTTGTTTCGCCGTGCCGATGCGGTGTGGCTGGTGTTCGATTCCGCGCAGGCGCTCGATCTCGACGCGATCCGCCGCGATGCCAAGTCGGTGGTCGGCGATGTGAGCCGGATTGCGTTGCCGAACGCTCAGGCCATCCGGATGCGGCTGTTGCGGCCGCAACTGGTCGGGCTGACGGGGGCCGACGACGATGCGAAGCCGGCCGCGAACGGCCAGCACTGGACGCTGACGTTTGCCGACACATTGAAGACCTCGTCCGAGCCGCTGGAGGCACGGCGCAACGTAGCCGATCCGCGGCGCGCCACCATCACGATCCCGCTCGAAGGCGCGAGCAAGCTGCATCGGCTGACCGACCCCGACGCCGGCGACGTGCTGCTGGTGGTGACGGCGCGGCCGCCGGCGCGCGGCTTCATCAAGCGGCAGGACATGGTCGAACTGTCGATGCTGGAATCGGTGCAGGGCGTCGTCGTGCGTCCGAAGGCCGACGACGTCGCCGTGACGATCACCGCCGACAGCGTGACGCTGACGCGGCCCGGCGGGCTGACATTGTCGTCGGC
>JBARXT010000157.1:0-26507 GCA_049647485.1 Xanthobacteraceae bacterium | reverse complement strand
CGACAGCATCTTCTGGCTCTCGGTCTTCAATACGCTACTCTATACGATCATCGCCAGCGCCATAAAATTCGCAATCGGACTCTATCTGGCGCTGCTTCTGAATCGGCACATGCCGTTCAAGGCGATGATACGGGCGATTGTGCTCGTTCCGTTCATCGTCCCCACGGTGCTGTCCGCGATCGCGTTCTGGTGGATCTACGACGCGCAGTTCTCGATCATCTCGTGGTCGCTGATCAAGCTTGGCCTGATCGATCACAACATCAATTTTCTCGGCGACCCCAACATGGCGCGCGGCAGCGTGATCTTCGCCAATATCTGGCGTGGCGTTCCCTTCGTCGCGATCACTTTGCTGGCGGGTCTGCAAACGGTGTCGCCCTCGCTCTATGAAGCCGCGACACTGGACGGCGCCACTGATTGGCAGCGCTTCCGCTATATCACCTATCCGCTGCTGACGCCGATCATCGCGGTGGTGATGACGTTCTCGGTGCTGTTCACCTTCACCGATTTCCAATTGGTATGGGCGTTGACCCGCGGCGGCCCGGTAAACGCGACCCATCTAATGGCGACACTGAGCTATCAGCGCGGCATTCTCAGCGGGCGCCTGGGCGAAGGCGCGGCGATCGCCACCGCGATGATCCCGTTCCTGCTGGCCGCCATCGCGATCTCTTGGTTCGGGATGCAGCGCCGCAAGTGGCAGCAAGGATCGGACAATGACTGAGACCGCAGCCACTCACGCCCAGGATCAGGCCAAAACCGCGGTTCAAGCCGCCGTCGCGCTTAAGAAGAGCGACGACAGCGAGGGCATGAGCTATCTCGAGAGCTTGCCGCGCCGGTTGGTGACGCTCTATCTGCCGCTGTTCATCATTCTCGTCGTGTTGCTGTTCCCGTTCTACTGGATGGGGCTGACATCGATCAAACCCGACGAGCAGTTGATCGATATGGAAAACTACAACCCGTTCTGGGTGATCCATCCGACGTTCAAGCACATCACCAAGCTGCTGTTCGAAACCGAGTATCCGCGCTGGCTGTGGAATACGATGTATGTCGCAGCGTGCGCGACGACATTGTCGATCATCGCCAGCGTGCTGTCGGCCTATGCCATCGTGCGGCTGCGCTTCAAGGGCGGCGATGCGGTCGGCGTACTGATCTTCTTCGCCTATCTGGTGCCGCCGTCGATTCTGTTCATTCCGCTGGCGTCGGTGATTCAGGCTTACGGCCTGTTCGACTCGCCGCTGTCGTTGATCCTGGTCTATCCGACCTTGCTGATCCCGTTCTCGACCTGGCTCCTGATGGGCTATTTCAAGACAATCCCGTACGAACTGGAGGAGTGCGCGCTGATCGACGGCGCGTCGCGCTGGCAGATTTTGGTCAAGATCGTCATTCCGCTGGCGATTCCCGGCCTGATCTCCGCCTTCATCTTTTCCTTCACGCTGTGCTGGAACGAATTCATCTATGCGCTGACTTTTCTGCAATCGACGCCGAACAAGACGGTGCCGGTGGCGATCGTCAACGAGTTTGTCGACGGCGACATCTACAAATGGGGTTCGCTGATGGCGGGCGCGCTGGTCGGCTCGCTGCCGCTGGTCATCCTCTACGCCTTCTTCGTCGAGCACTACGTCTCGGCCATGACAGGCGCGGTGAAGGAGTGATATTGCAGACCCGCACACCGCCATATCGATAATATCACTGAAGGAGTCGGGTCTTGCACATTCTCGTTCTCGGCGCGGCCGGCATGGTGGGCCGCAAATTGACCGAACGGCTGGTTCGTGACGGGCGGCTCGGCAGCCGCGAAATCACGCGCCTGACGTTGCAGGACGTCGTCGCTCCGCAGAACCCTGCGGGGAATGCGATCCCGACCAAGCTCGTCACCAGCGATTTCGCCGATCCCGGCACCGCCGCGCCACTGGTCGCCGAGCGACCCGATGTGATCTTCCATCTCGCCGCCATCGTCTCCGGGGAGGCCGAGGTGGAATTCGAGAAGGGCTATCGCATCAATCTCGACGGCACCCGCTATCTGATCGACGCCATCCGCGCGATCGGTGGCGGCTACAAGCCGCGGCTGGTCTTTACCTCTTCGGTGGCGGTGTTCGGCGCGCCGTTCCCGGACAAGATCGGCGACGAATTCTTCCTCACACCGCTGACGAGCTACGGCACGCAGAAGGCGATCTGCGAACTGCTGATTGCGGACTACACCCGCAAGGGATTTCTCGACGGCATCGGCATCCGCCTGCCGACCATCTGCGTGCGGCCTGGCAAGCCGAACAAGGCGGCGTCCGGCTTCTTTTCCAACATCATCCGCGAGCCCTTGGCGGGCGAGGGCGCGGTATTGCCGGTGTCCGAGGACGTGCGCCACTGGCATGCGTCGCCGCGCTCGGCGGTCGGCTTCCTGATCCACGCCGGTACCATGGACACTGCCGCAATGGGGCCGCGCCGCAGCCTGAGCATGCCGGGCCTGGCCGCGACCGTCGGCGAGCAGATCGCGGCGCTGGAACGGGTGGCAGGAAAGAACGTCACGGCGCGAATCCGCCGCGAGCCGGATCCGGCGATCATCAGCATCGTCGATGGCTGGCCGCGCCAGTTCGACACACAGCGTGCGCTGAAACTGGGCTTCACCACGGCGGAAAAAACCTTCGACGACATCATCCGCATCCATATCGAGGACGAACTCGGCGGCAAGTTCGTCGCTTGATGCTCTCCAGATAGCGAGCGCTGCTGGGCACGCCGGTGGTCGTGCCTTGCCGTGTGGGATGGCAGAATTTCCCAAACCGACGTGTTCTCGCGGAACCGATGCGCTATAGTCGGCACAATCCGGTCGCATGGCGGTAACCCCGTATTGCGGCCGATGGATCGATTTCGACAATGACAGGAAGATCATCATGGCAGCCAGTATCGTTGGGTGGGCGCATACGCCGTTCGGGAAATTCGACGCCGAGACCGTGGAAAGTCTGGTCGTCCGCGTTGCCAACGAGGCGCTGGCCGATGCCGGCATTTCCGCCAGCGATGTCGACGAGATTGTACTGGGTCACTTCAACGCGGGCTTTTCGCCGCAGGATTTCACTGCGGCGCTGGTGCTGCAGGCCGATCCGAAACTGCGCTTCAAGCCGGCGACCCGCGTGGAGAATGCCTGCGCCACCGGTTCGGCGGCGGTGCATCAGGGCATCCGCGCCATCGATGCCGGTGCGGCGCGCATCGTGCTGGTGGTCGGCGTCGAGCAGATGACCCGCACACCGGGTCCGGAGATCGGCAAGAACCTGCTACGCGCGTCCTATCTGCCGGAAGACGGCGACACCCCCGCCGGTTTCGCCGGCGTGTTCGGCAAGATCGCGCAAGCCTACTTCCAGAAATACGGCGACCAGTCCGATGCGTTGGCGATGATTGCCGCCAAGAACCACAAGAACGGCGTCGCCAATCCTTACGCGCAGATGCGCAAGGATTTCGGCTTCGAGTTCTGCCGTGCCGAGAGCGAGAAGAATCCGTTCGTCGCCGGTCCGCTGAAGCGCACCGATTGCTCGCTGGTCTCGGACGGCGCGGCCGCCCTGGTGCTGACCGATAGCGAAACCGCGAAGTCGATGGGCAAGGCGGTGAACATCCGTGCCACCGCGCATGCGCAGGATTTCCTGCCGATGTCGAAGCGCGACATTCTGGATTTCGAAGGTTGCACCGTAGCGTGGCAGCGCGCGCTGCAGTCCGCCGGGGTTACATTGTCGGACCTGTCATTCGTCGAAACCCATGACTGCTTCACCGTCGCCGAACTCATCGAATACGAGGCGATGGGCCTGACACCGAAGGGGCAGGGTGCACGCGCCATCAAGGAAGGCTGGACCCAAAAGGACGGCAAGCTGCCGATCAATCCGTCGGGTGGGCTCAAGGCCAAGGGTCATCCGATCGGCGCCACTGGCGTGTCGATGCATGTGCTCACCGCGATGCAACTGCTCGGGCAGGCGCCGGAAGGCATGCAGATCAAGGACGCGACCTTGGGTGGCGTCTTCAACATGGGCGGCGCTGCGGTCGCCAACTACGTCTCGTTGCTGGAGCCGGCGAAGTAAGCCGGTTCGCGCGGCGGGAGGTCGAACATGAATATGGCCGAATGGCTGGCGGCGAGTGCGCATCTGCGTCCGGATGCGCCCGCGCTGCTGACGGGGGCGCGCGTCGACGCGGACTATCTCACCTTTGCCAGACGTGCGGCGGCGGTAGGGGCGCATCTCTCCAAGCAATATGGCGTCGCGCCCGGCGACCGCGTCGCACTGTTCATGACCAACTGCACCGCCTATTTTGAATGCCTTTACGGTATCTGGTGGATCGGCGCCGCAGCGGTGCCGATCAATGCCAAGCTGCACGGCCGCGAGGCAGCTTGGATCTGCGAGAACTCCGGCGCGAAGCTGTTGTTCATTTCCGACGACACGGGGGATCACTGGGCGGTGGCCGATGCGCCGTCGCTTGCGACGTTCTCGGTCGATGACGACGACTATCGCCGCGCGCGCGATGGCGAGGGGGCGACGGCTCCGCTGGCGCGCGAGACCGACGATCTCGCCTGGCTGTTCTACACCTCCGGCACCACCGGACGGCCGAAAGGCGTGATGCTCAGCCACGGCAATCTCTTGGCGATGTCGATGTGCTACTTCGCCGACGTCGATCAACCTTCGCCGCAGGACGCCGCACTCTATGCCGCGCCGATCTCGCACGGCGCGGGCCTCTACAATTTCCCCAACGTGCGCGTAGGCGCGCGTCATGTGGTGCCGGAGTCGGGCGGCTTCGAGGCCGACGAAGTGCTGGCGCTCGGCAAGCAGCTTCGCAACGTCTCGATGTTCGCGGCGCCGACCATGGTGCGCCGTCTGGTCGATGCCGCCAACAAGCGCGGCGAGGACGGCGACGGCATCAAGACCATCGTTTATGGCGGCGGGCCGATGTATCTCGCCGACATTCGCGACGCCATGGCCACCATGGGGCAGCGTTTCGTGCAGATTTACGGCCAGGGTGAATCGCCGATGACCATCACGGCGCTGAGCCGCGAATGGCACGGCCGTATCAACGATCCGCGCTATCTCGAACGATTGGCTTCGGTGGGCACAGCGCAGAGCGTGATGTCGGTCCGCATCACCGACAGCGACGGCAATCCTCTGCCGGCCGGCGAGACCGGTGAGATCGAAGCCAAGGGTACGGCGGTGATGCTGGGCTACTGGAACAATCCGGATGCCAGCGCCGCCGCGCTCAAGGATGGCTGGCTGCGCACCGGTGACGTCGGCCGGCTCGACGCCGACGGATTCCTGACGCTGTCGGATCGCTCCAAGGATGTCATCATCTCCGGCGGCACCAACATCTACCCGCGGGAGGTTGAGGAGGCGCTGCTGACCCACGCCGAGGTGCGCGAGGTATCGGCCATTGGCGTACCCGATCCGGACTGGGGCGAGATCGTCGTCGCCTGCATGGTGTTGGAAGACGGCGCCGAGGCGAGGGATCAGAAGTTCGACGCGCATTGCCTCGCATCGATCGCGCGCTTCAAGCGGCCGAAGCGTTACGTCTACCTGCCGTCGCTGCCGAAGAACAACTATGGCAAGGTGCTGAAAACCGCGCTGCGCGAGATGATGGCGGGCAAATGATCGTGGATGCGTATTCCGCGCGATAGAATGCCGATGCCGTGCCGAAGCGATCCGTACCGAGCATTTCCGGTTCGGGATGGGCCTCTACGGCAAACGCCCTTGATCTCGCCCTTTCGCTGCCGTTAGTACGACTGGCAGTAGAAACATAGCCAGGGCTGGAACGGGTGGAACATGGGGCCATTGCAGGGCATCAAAGTCGTCGACATGACAACGGTGCTGATGGGGCCCTTCGCGACCCAGACGCTTGGCGATTACGGCGCGGACGTCATCAAGATTGAATCGCTGGATGGCGATGTTACCCGCCAGATCGGCCCGACGCGGCATCCCGGTATGGGCCCGGTGTTTCTCAACGCCAATCGCAGCAAACGCAGCATCTGCCTCGACCTGAAGAAAGACTCCGGCCGTGCCGTGGCCTTGCGTTTGATCGCGGCCGCCGACGTTCTGGTTTACAACGTCCGCCCGCAGGCGATGCAGCGGCTGCGGCTCGGTTACGAGGATGCTGCGGCGGTCAATCCGCGCCTGATCTATGCCGGCGTGTTCGGTTTCGGTCAGGACGGTCCCTATGCGGCGAAGGCGGCCTATGATGACCTCATTCAGGGCGGTTCGGCGCTTGCGCATCTGATGGCGCGCGGCGGCGATGGCACCCCGCGTTACGTGCCAAATGCGCTGGTCGATCGTATCGTCGGCCTCAACGCGGTGGGCGCGATCCTCGCCAGTCTGGTGCATCGCGACCGCACCGGCGTCGGTCAGCGCGTCGATATTCCGATGTTCGAAACCATGGCCGGCTTTGTGATGGGCGATCATCTCGGCGGCCTCACTTATGAGCCGCCGCTCGATCAGGGCGGTTATGCGCGGCATCTGTCGCCCGACCGAAGGCCCTACAAAACCTCCGACGGCTACCTCTGCGTGATCGTTTACAACGACAAGCAGTGGGACAAATTCCTCACCGCGACCGGCCGCAACGATTTGCGCAGTGATCCACGATTTGCGACGTTTGCCGGACGCGCCAACAATATCGACCATGTCTATGCCGAGCTGGCGCGGATCATCGCGCAGCGTCCGACTGCGGAATGGATCAAGCTGCTCGATGAAGCCGATGTGCCGGCTCTGCCGATGCATGATCTCGTCAGCATCCTGAGCGACCCGCATCTGGCCGCGACCGATTTCTTTCCGACGGTGGATCACCCGAGCGAGGGAAAAATCCGCAGCATGCGAACCGCCGCCACCTGGTCCGAAACGCCGGCCGAGCCGACGCGGCTGGCGCCGCGCCTTGGCGAGCAGAGCGAGGACGTTCTGCGCGAAGCAGGCTATTCATCGGATGAAATTGCACAACTGATCAGCGATGGCGTCACCAATCGGGCCGTGAGCTAGTTCAAAAAGGGGGTCGCACGCGATGGATTTTGCACTCACCGCCGAACAGGAATCCATCCGCGACGCCATCGCGAAGATCTGTACCGCGTTCGATGATACCTATTGGTTGAGGAAGGATCGCGAGGGCGGATTCCCGGTCGAATTTCACAAGGCGATGGCGGAGGCCGGCTGGCTCGGCATCTGCATCCCCGAAGCCTATGGCGGCGCCGGTCTTGGCATCAGCGATGCCGCAATCATGATGCGGACGATTTCGGAATCCGGCGCGGGCATGTCGGGTGCCTCCGCCATTCATATGAACGTGTTCGGGCTCAATCCGGTGGTGGTGTTCGGCACCGAAGCGCAATGCCGGCGCATGTTGCCGCCGATCGTATCCGGCAAGGAGCGGTCGTGTTTCGCGGTGACGGAGCCCAACACCGGGCTCAACACCACGCAACTCAAGACGCGCGCGGTGCGGCAGGGCGACAAGTATGTCGTCAACGGCCAGAAGGTGTGGATTTCAACCGCGCAGGTCGCCGAAAAAATTCTGCTGCTGGCGCGCACCACGCCGCTGGAGGAGGTGAAGTCGCCGACCCATGGCCTCAGCTTGTTCTATACGGATTTCGATCGTTCGCGCATCGCGGTGCACGAGATCGAAAAGATGGGCCGCAAGGCGGTCGACTCCAATGAGTTGTTCTTCGCGGATTTCGAGATTCCGGTGGACGACCGCATCGGCGAAGAAGGTCGTGGCTTCGAATACATCCTGCACGGCATGAACCCGGAGCGCATTCTGATAGCGGCGGAAGCGGTGGGTCTCGGCAAGCTGGCGCTGTCGCGTGCGGCCGCCTACGCCAAGAGCCGTATCGTGTTCAATCGGCCCATCGGCCAGAACCAGGCGATCCAGCATCCGCTCGCCAAGAACTGGATGGAATTGGAGGCGGCCTGGCTGATGGTGATGTCGGCGGGCTGGCAATATGACAAGGGCATGTCTTGCGGTCCGGCCGCCAACGCGGCGAAGTATCTCGCGGCGGAGGCCGGCTTCCAGGCTTGCGAACAGGCGGTGATGACCCACGGCGGCTTCGGTTATGCCAAGGAATTTCATGTCGAGCGCTACCTGCGCGAGGTGATGATCCCGCGCATCGCGCCGATCAGCCCGCAGCTTGTTCTTTCCTTTATCGCTGAGAAGGTGCTCGGCCTGCCGAAATCCTACTGACGGATCGCACGGATATGAGTTTCATTACCGGCGTCGGATTGACGGCTTTCGGCAAGCATGAAGGGTCGTCGACGCTCGATCTGATGAGCGTGGCAGCCGAACAGGCGATCGCCGATGCCGGCCTGAAGCGCGAAGAGATCGACGGTCTGGTGTGCGGCTATGCAACCACCATGCCGCATATCATGCTGGCAACGGTGTTCGCCGAACACTTCGGCATTCGCCCGGCCTATTGCCACGCGGTTCAGGTCGGTGGCGCCACCGGCATGGCGATGACGATGCTGGCACATTGCATCGTTGACGGCGGCGTCGCGCGGAACGTGCTGGTGGTCGGTGGCGAGAACCGGCTGACGGGACAGAGCCGCGACGCATCGGTGCAGGCCTTGGCGCAGGTCGGCCATCCGGTCTACGAGGTGCCGCTGGGGCCGACGATCCCGGCCTATTACGGGCTCGTCGCTTCGCGCTATATGCATGAGTACGGCGTAACCGAACAGGACCTCGCCGAATTTGCTGTGCTGATGCGTCGTCACGCCCTCGAACATCCCGGCGCGCAGTTTCACGATCCGATCACGGTAGCCGACGTGATGGCGTCGAAGCCGGTGGCATCGCCCTTGAAGTTGCTCGATTGCTGCCCGGTGTCCGATGGCGGCGCGGCGTTTGTCGTCAGCAGAGAGCCCACAAGCACGTTCGGCGTGAAGGTGAGGGGCTGCGCGCAGGCACATACCCATCAGCACATCACCGCCGCGCCGGCCTTGAGCGAATTCGGCGCGGAGATTGTCATCGGGCGCGCCAAGGAGAACAGCGGCCTTGCCATTGCCGATGTCCGTTATGCGGCGGTGTACGACAGCTTCACCATTACGCTTGCGATGTTGCTAGAGGATTTGGGGCTCGCCGCGCGCGGGGAGGCGGCGGCGCGTGTTCGCGCCGGCTATTTCGGTCGGGACGGCGCGGTGCCGCTGAACACCCACGGCGGGCTGATGAGCTACGGCCATTGCGGCGTCGGGGGCGCCATGGCGCACATGGTCGAAACCCAGTTGCAGATGACCGGCCGCGCGGGCAATCGTCAGGTGAAGGATGCATCGATCGCGCTGTTGCATGGCGACGGCGGCGTCCTCTCCTCCCACGTCAGCATGTTTCTGGAGCGGGTGCGATGAACGGCGTGAACGAGACGGCCGATCGCGACTGGACGGACGGCGTTGAGGCGATTGCCTATCAACGCTGCAAGGCCTGCGGCGCGACGCAGTATTTTCGCCGCGGCTTCTGTTGCGTCTGCGGCAGCACTGAATTGACACGCATCCGCGCGAGCGGCACCGGAACTGTCTATGCCGTCACGCATGTGACGCGTGCCCCGACACCGGAAGCGCGGGCGCATGGGCCTTACACCATCGTGCTTGTCGATGCCGACGAGGGATTCCGTCTAATGGCGCACGGTGCCGATGGTCTTGCGATCGGCGACAGGGTGACCGCAAAATTCAGCTGCTTCGTTGATCGTCTCGTGCCGTATTTCGAAAGGACCACACCATGAGCCGCCTCAGGGCCGCCCTCGACCCGCGCTCCGTTGCGATCATCGGAGCCTCGGAAAACTACAACAAGGTTGGCGGCCGGCCGGTCCATTACCTCGACAAGTTCGGGTTCAAGGGCAAGGTGTTTCCGATCAATCCGACGCGGTCGGAGGTGCAGGGGCACAAGTGCTATCCGAGCCTCGCCGATCTGCCCGAGGCGCCGGAGATGGTGATCGTCGCGGTGGCGGGCGATAACGCCATCGGTGCGGTGGAGGATTGTGCGGCGCGCGGCGTCAAGGTCGCAGTGGTGATGGCGTCCGGATTCGGCGAAGTCGATGCCGTGGCCGGCAAAGCCAAGGAGCGCCACATGGTGGACGTGGCGCACAAGGCGGGCATGCGTATTGTCGGGCCGAATTCGCAGGGGCTCGCCAATTTCGGCACCGGCGCTATCGCCAGCTTCTCGACGATGTTCATGGATATGGATCGCGCCGAAGGCCATGTCGCGATGCTAAGCCAGAGCGGCGCGCTCTCCACGGTGCCGGTCGGCTTCCTGCGCCAGAAAGGTATCGGCGTTCGTCACACGCACGCAACCGGCAACGATGCGGATATCAACGTCGGTGAACTCGCGGTGGCAGTGGCGGAAGACCCCGAGGTCAAGCTGCTGCTGCTCTATCTCGAAAGCATCCCGCAGACGAAGTATCTGGAAGAACTCGCGGCGGTGGCGCTCGATCGCGATCTGCCGATCGTCGCGCTGAAATCCGGCCGTACCGAAGCCGGGCGGCAGGCGGCGCAATCGCACACCGGCGCGCTCGCCAACGAGGATCGCGTCGTCGATGCGTTCTTCGAACATCACGGCATCTGGCGCGCGCCGGACATGCGCGGCCTTGTGGAGGCGACCGAGCTTTATTTGAAGGGCTGGAAGCCGAACGGCCGGCGGCTGGTTGCGATCAGCAATTCCGGCGCGGTCTGCGTGATGACGGCGGACGCAGCAACCTCGGCGGGCATGCCGATGGCGAAACTCGCGCCCGAGACCGACAAGAAGCTCAAGGGCATCCTGCCGACCTTCGCCACCACCACCAACCCGATCGACCTCACCGCCGCGTTATTGTCGAACAGCCGGCTGTTCGGTGACATCCTGCCGGTGATCGCGGAAGACCCGGCGGCGGATGCGTTTCTCATTGGCGTGCCGGTGGCGGGGCCGGGCTATGACGTACCGGCCTTCGCGCGCGATGCCGCCGCGTTCGGCAAGCAAACCGGCAAGCCGCTGGTGGTCGCGGCGACGCAGAAGAGCGTCGCGGACGAGTTTTCCGCCGAAGGCATCACCGTATTTCCCACTGAAGTCGAGGGCGTTGCCGCGCTCAATCAGTTTCTGTCGCATCGCGAGTTGATGGCGCGGACGCGCGCGCGTCGTGCGGAACCGGCAAAGCCCGGCGCGGTGACAGCGGCGCCAGCCGGCGCGGTGCAGATGTTGAACGAAGCCGATAGCCTGGCCTTGCTGGCGGCGCGGGGAATCCCTGTGGTGCCACATCGGCTGTGCCATTCGCGCGCCGAAGCCATTGCGGCATTCGAGGCCATCGGCGGGCCGGTGGTGGTGAAGGGTTGCTCCGCCGATATCGCGCACAAATCCGAACTCGGGCTGGTCAAGCTCGGCGTCGCGTCGCGGGAAGCCGCAGCCGATATCTACAACGAGATGGAAGAGATCATCCGCAAGCAGGGCGCCCGCTTCGACGGCGTCATCGTTGCGGCAATGGCCGGCGGTCGACGCGAGATTATGATCGGCGCGCATCGCGATCCGGTGTTCGGGCCGGTCGTGGCGATGGGGGACGGCGGCAAGTATGTGGAGATTTTCCGCGACACCACCTTGCTGCTGCCGCCGTTCACGCAGGCCGATGCGGTGGACGCGCTGCAGCGCCTGCGCGTCGCGCCGCTGTTCGCCGGCGTGCGCGGCGAGCCGCCGATGGACGTTGCCGCGTTGAGCGATGCGATCGTCAAGATCGGCGCATTGATGGCCGATCCCGAGGCCAGGGTGATGAGCCTCGATCTCAACCCGGTGATGCTCGATAGTGAAGGCAAAGGTTGCGTCGTGGTCGATGCCGTGGTGTTCCAGGCGACGTAACGCCTATCGGCTTCGCGCGGGAACGACCACGGTGCTGCGGCTGCATAGCAGCCGCGCCATCACGATTGTCGGCGCCAGGATCGCAAGACCAAGCATCGTCACCTGCCACTGCGACAGCGGCATGATGCCGCCGCCCGGCGTGGCGACGGTGATGCCGCCGAGGATCAGCAAGACCCGGATCGGCCATTCCAGCGCACCGGTGCGGCGCAGGTCGCCGACGCCGATCTGATAGCCCTGAATGCCGCCGCAGATGAAGACGGTGCCGAACGCGATCAGCGCCATTAATCCGACACCGGTGAGATAGTTGCCCTGCATGACGAGCGCGGGATTGAGCACGAAGAAGAACGGAATGAAGTAGATGATGGAGCCGACCCACATCGATTCCCATCCTGTCCTCATCGCCGGCGACCCCGCTATGCCCGCGGCAGCGAAGGATGCAATCGCCACCGGTGGCGTGATCGACGACAGCATGCCCCAATAGAAGATGAACATATGCACGGCCATGCGATTGAGGCCGACTTTCTCCAGCGCCGGCGCGATCAAAATGGCGAGGAAGATATAGCAGGCGGTGGTGGTGAGTCCGAGCCCGAGAATCAGGCTGGTGATCGCGCACATCGCCAGCAGCAGGAAGGCGTTGTCGCCGGCGATACGCAGCAGGTCGTTGGCGAGGCTCGAGATCACGCCGGTCATGGAGAACGCGCCGATCAACAGGCCGCAGCCGGCGAGGATCGCGGCGAGTTCGACGAAGGTGCGGCCGTTGACCTCGAAGAACTTGCCGATTGTCGCCATGGTCCAGCGCGTGTCCTTCGAGAATAACTGGTTCAGCACCAGCAGCAGCGCGGTGGCGTAGAACGGCGCATGGCTTTCGCGCTTGAAATACAGCAGCATCACGATCAGGAGCGCGATGACGAAGATGTAGTACCAGCCTTCCTTGACGGAATCCCATACGCGAGGCAGTTCGGAGCGCGGAATACCGGCGAGGCCGTGTCGCGCGGCATAGGCGTCCACTTGCAGAAACAGGCCGGTGTAATAGAGCGCAGCCGGAATGATCGCCGCCATCGCGACCTCGGCGTAGCTGACATTGAGGAATTGCGCGATCACGAACGCGGTCGCGCCCATTACCGGCGGCGCCAGCACCGCGCCGGTGGAGGCGCAGGCTTCGATAGCCGCGGCGTAGGAGGCGCGGAAGCCGCTCTTCTTCATCACCGGGATGGTCATGGTGCCGGCGGTCAACACGTTCGAGATGATCGATCCCGACATCATGCCGAGCAGGCCGCTGGCGAAGATGCAGACCTTGGCCGCGCCGCCGCGGAACGTGCCGCACAGCGCGAAGGCAATGTTGATGAAAAACTTGCCAGCGCCGGTCATCATCAGCGCGACGCCGAACACCAGGAAGCCGATGACGGTATCGGCGAAGGCCTGGATCGGAATGCCGAGCAAGCTCTCGCCGGACAGCATGTGATAGGCGGTGGCCTGCTCCAGCGTCGACTGCGAGCCGCGCAACGGCCCGAGCCAGCTTGCGTCGGCGAACAGCGGATAGAGCGTGAAGGGGAGGATGCAGAGCAGCAAGCTCCAGCCACCGGTGCGCCGCAGCGCTTCCATCAGCATCGCCCACATCACCAGCCCGGCGAGAAAGGCGGCCATCGGAGCGCCGCCGAATTCCCAGCCGGCTTCCGCGGCCTTGCGGATATGCGCCATCAGCACCAGCGAGGCTGCGAAGGTGACGACGGCAAGCGCGATATCGTACCAGGGGATTCTGTCGAGGCTCGCGCGTTCCGATCCGGGAAAGATCAGATAGGTGAACGGCAGCATCAATGCGATCAGCAGATAGAAGTATTCGGTGTTGAGTTGGGTGTAGCCGACGAAGAACCGCAGGGCGAATTGCTGATTGATGCAAAGAAAGATCGTGGCGGCCGTCGCCACGATCAGCGCGATGCGCCAGAATCCACGTAAGGTTCGCACGCGGGTGGTCTCGGATTCCTGCATGGTCGCATGCGGATCCTCGAAAACGATGCGCGTCATGTCATCGCCGGACGGCTTCGCTTGGGATGCGGAGGCCAGTGAACGGATATTGTCAGCGGAATCCGGCTGAGACATTAACTCTCCTCGTGGCGAGGCTCGCCGCCGGATTTAGGCGATCGGGCAGCGAGCGCTGATATTTGTTTTCGACGAGAAGGGGCTCAATTGAACGGGTCGAGCAGCTTTGCTTCTGCGAGCGCCGCCTTGCGCGCGGCGGACCAGCCGTCGGCGAACTTGTCGTCCGGCGGGTTGGTCTTGGTATAGGCCGTCCAAGCAGCGGCGAGAACTTGCTGACGCTTGATCAGGCCGTCGTTGTGGGTTTGATCTTCGGCGGTCCAGTGTCCGGCGTCCTTGAGTGCCTTGACGGTGCCGGGATGGAACGGCACCACCCACTTCATGGTCTGACGCTTGACGGAGAGACCGGATGCACCCGGCACGTCGTCTTTGTAGCTGTCGTAGCCGTCGATCATCGCCTTGACGATGGGATAGACGGTATCGACCGACTCGGTGCCGTAGGCGACGAACAGCGGGTAGGGGTAGGTCCCCATCTCGATCGGCTTGTCCTTCGCGATTCCTGCGCCGCACGACACTGTATGCGGTGTGAAGAACGGTCCGACTTTCTGCACGCGCTCCCAGCCGGCCTTGTCGTCCTTCGCCATCACCGGCCACATCAGGCCGCGCGGCGAGGTTTCGGCTTCCTTGGCCTGGCCGGAAATGGTCGATGCGAAAGCACCGTCGACATCGTTGTTGATGATGCCTTTCCACATCGCGCCGTAGCTGGCGAACTCGACGATTTTCACGTCGTTCTTGGTGAGGCCGGCGAAAGCGATGATCGCGAGTGCGTTCTGGTTGAGCGCCGGCGAGCCGACCACGAAGCCGAGCCGCTTGCCCTTGAAGTCCTTCAGGTCCTTCACGCCGACATCGTTGGCGATGCCGACGGAGAGGCCGTTGCAATCCACAGTAGAAAGCATCAACTGGATCGGCTGCGGTCCCCATTCCTTGGCGCCGAACTCGAATACGCCTTCCTGTGCGAAATAGCTGCCGGTGCCCATGGCGGATGCGACAGCACGGCCGGCACGCAGCGGGGCGAGGCGGGCGACGTCGTTGCCGGCCGGCAGCACGCGAACGCTCGAATTGTATTTTTCCTTCATCATCTTGCCGACGGCGACGGCGATGTTGAAGCCGGACGAGCCGGTGTCGTAAGCGGTGAATGTCAGCGATGACGGCAGTTTCACATCATCGGCGCGCACGGCGGATGAAAGCAGCAGCGTCGCGCCGGCGGCGGCAATAGCAGTGCGTGCAACGATTGAACGAAGCATGTGGCCCCTCCCCATATGTGTAGCGTCCGCTTCGCGGATCACGTTTATCGTGCGCGGATCATGTCATCGTGAAACGATGTTGGCAACGCCCGCGCGATAAATCGATGTGTCTCGCGAGTTTCGCTATGAGGAATATGGAACCATCAGGATCGTCGCGCGATACGGCTGTTTCATATTGCGGGCGCAGCGGTCGCGCGTGGCGCATCGCCATGCGTGAGATTCATCCCGAGTGACGGGAAATGTGCGCGATGATGTCGATATCGTCGCGCCTCACGCGATCGAGCAGCGGAATTACAATTCCGCCGCTCGCATCGGGTCACGACTCGATCGTCGCGACGACCTGACCTTCGGCAACGATGTCGTCGATCTTGACGAGAATCGTCTTGACGGTCCCGCCATCGGGCGCGCCGACCGGAAGCTCCATCTTCATGGCCTCGACCAGAATGATGTCGTCGCCTTCGCCGATCTGATCGCCGACGTTTGCGACCAGTGCGCAAACCCGTCCGGCGACCTCGGTGACAACCTTGGTTTCGGCCATTCTTTTCTCCGTTTCTCTGATTTTCAGCCCGTTCGATGCCAGATCGCCCGACGACCTGGCGGTCCGAGCGATGGCGCAACAAAAAGCCGGCGGATTGATCGTTCCACCGGCGGGAGCGACTTGATGTTTGTCGTTGCAGATTGCCTGAGGTAGTTTATTCTGCAAGTGGAATTTAATTCCACTATGCGAAATATGACGGTCTCGAGCGTGGCGCGCGTTCGGGACGCAGTCGTCGACGTTGTTGCGCGCCTGCGATTTTCACGGGTTTTCAACATTCAGAACGGGAGGTTCGATGGGGCGACGATCAGAGCGGCTGACTAAGGCTGGACTCCTCACCGATCTTTCCGGTGGCAATGATGTCATTCAGGTGGTGTCGCGCGCGTTCGACGTATTGCGCTGCTTCGAAGGCCACGAAACCCGCCTCGGCAATCTGGAAATCTCAAATCGCTGCGGTCTGCCGCGATCCACCGTCTCCCGCCTCACGCATACGCTGACGCGCATGGGCCAGTTGATCTATCTCCCGCACGATCAGAAATATCGTATTGGGCCCAGCGCGGTGGCGATGAGCACGTCGATGATGCGCGGGTGGCAGCTTCGCGATTTCATCAGGGATCAACTGCGCGATGTTGCGGACGACGTTCCGGGCACCATCGGTTTCGTGATCCCGGATCGTTTTGAACTGGTCTATCTGGAATATGCGCGCTCGGCGGCGGCACTCGGCCTGCATTCGGGCGTTGGCACGCGGATCGCAATGGGACGCACTGCCGCGGGCCATGCCTACGTCGCCGCGCTGGACGATGCGTCCGCCAATACGCTGCTCGCGGAGATGGAGCGCGAGTGTCCGGAGGACGCCAAGGTGCTTCGGCCGCGCGTGGAGGCCAACCGCCGCCATCTGCAGGAAACGGGCTATGTCGTGACGTGCGGTCTGTGGAGCCCGCACATCAACGGGATCGCGGCTCCGATCTGGTCGCCGCAGTACCAAACCTATGCGGTGATCACCATCGGCGTGCTGTCGGCAATGTATGACGAACAGCGGCTGCATGACGAGGTCGCCGCACCCTTGCGCGAACTGGTGCGTGGCATTGAGGCCGCACTGTCGCGTCCCGACACCGATGTATTTCGCCGCGCGCCCGCACCGCTGGCGACCGCATCCAACAACACGACGATCAACTCGGAGAACGTGAATGACTTGGCAGCCGGAACTCGACGATCTAGCTCGCCGCGAGGACTTCGCGCGGCAGATGGGCGGCGTTGACAAGGTCAAGCGACAGCGAGACCAGGGCCGGCTGAACGTCCGCGAACGCATCGACAAACTGGTCGATGACGGCAGCTTTCATGAGATGGGCGCGATCGCCGGGATCGGCGAATACGACGCCGGCGGCGAACTCGAAAAACTGACGCCCGCCAACTGTATCTTCGGTCGCGCAAGGATCGGTGGCCGGACTGTCGTTGTCGTCGGCGACGACTTCACCGTGCGCGGCGGCTCCGCCGATGCCTCGATCAGCGCAAAGCCGCTGATGGCCGAGGAGATGGCGCGCGATTTCCGCTTGCCGATCATTCGCGTGATCGAAGGCTCCGGTGGCGGCGGCTCGGTCAAGACCATCGAGACCAAGGGCGCGGCAAATTTGCCCGGCGGCATCGGCGGCACACGCTGGTATGCGACGACGACCGGCAACATGGCGCGGGTGCCCGTGGTCGGCCTCGGCCTCGGCTCGGTCGCGGGCCTCGGCGCGGCGCGGCTTGCCGCGAGTCATTATTCGGTGATGACCAAGACGTCGGCGATGTTCGTCGCCGGGCCGCCGGTGGTGGCGCGGCTCGGCCAGCAACTCGACAAGCAGGAGCTGGGCGGCTGGCAGATTCAGACCAAGGCCGGCGCCATCGATCATGCGGTCGACACCGAGGAAGAGGCGTTCGAATGCGCCAGGCGTTTCCTGTCTTACCTGCCGTCGTCGGTGCATGAACTGCCGCCGACGCTGCCGTGCGACGACGATCCGGAACGCCCCGACGAGAAGCTGATGAAGGCGGTGCCGCGCAACAAGCGGCAGGTCTACAAGATGCGTCCGATCATCGAGACTTTGGTGGACAAGGGCTCGTTCTTCGAGATCGGCCAGAACTTCGGCCGCTCGATCATCGCCGGGCTTGCACGGCTGGAAGGCCGCGCGGTGCTGCTGCTCGCCAGCGATCCGTATCACTACGGCGGCTCGTGGACGTCGGACACCTGCGACAAGGTGATCCGCTTCGTCGATCTGGCCGAGACGTTCCATCTGCCGGTGGTCTATCTGATGGACTGCCCCGGCTTCATGATCGGGCTCGAGGCGGAAAAGACCGCGACCATCCGTCATGGCGTGCGCGCGATGGCGGCGGTGAACCAGAGCACGGTACCGTGGTGCACGATAATCGTGCGCAACGCCTTCGGCGTCGCCGGCGTCGTTCATCAGCCGGCGGACCGCTACTCGATGCGCTATGCGTGGCCGTCGGCGTCGTGGGGCTCGCTGCCGTTGGAAGGCGGCATCGAGGCGGCCTATCGCGCCGAGATCGAGGCGGCGGAGGACCCGCAAGCCAAGATGCGCGAGATCGAGGATCGGCTGAACAAGCTGCGTTCGCCGTTCCGCTCGGCCGAGAAGTTCTGGGTCGAGGAGGTCATCGATCCGCGCAAGACGCGCTCGCTGCTGTGCGAGTTCGCGCGTCTCGCCGAACCGCTGCGTACGCCGGGTATCGCCGGCAACATGGCGATCCGTCCGTAAACGGATCTCACTGCGGCGTGCGTTCCACGGCGATCGCCGTGGCTTCGCCGCCGCCGATGCACAATGACGCGATGCCGCGCCGCAGGTTGCGGGCTTCCATCGCGTGCAGCAGCGTCACGATCAGCCGCGCGCCGGTGGCGCCGATCGGATGGCCGAGCGCGCAGGCGCCGCCGTTGACGTTGAGTTTGTCACGCGGAATTCCGAGATCGCGCGCGGCTGCCATCGGCACCACTGCGAATGCTTCGTTGATCTCGAACAGATCGACATCGTCGATACTCCAGCCGACTTGGTCGAGCAGCTTGCGGATCGCCGGGATCGGCGCGGTGGTGAACCATCGCGGTTCCTGGCTGTGTGTTGAGTGGCCCTTGATCTCGGCAAGCACCGGCAGGCTCCGACGGTCGGCGCTCGAACGCAAGGCGAGGGTGAGCGCGGCCGCGCCGTCGGCATTGGCGGACGCCGCCGCGGGCGTAATGGTGCCGTTGGTCCGGAATGCCGGCTTGAGACCGGGAATCTTTGCCGGGTCCACCTTCAACGGATGCTCGTCATTGGTGATGGCACGCGATCCCGCCTTTTCGACCACGGTGAGTGGAACGATTTCGTTTGCGAAAGCGCCGCTCTCGACGGCGTGACGCGCGCGCGTCAGCGTCTCTATCGCATAGGCATCCTGATCCTTGCGGGTGAACTGATAGGCTTCCGCGGTGGCTTCGCCGAAATCGCCCATCGAACGTCCGACCTCGTAAGCATCCTCTAGGCCATCCATCAGCATGTGATCGATGATGCGGTCGTGTCCGACGCGATAGCCGCCGCGCGCCTTTGCCAGCAGATAGGGCGCATTGGTCATGCTCTCCATGCCGCCGGCCACGACGATGCTGGCTGAGCCGGCCTTGATGATGTCGTGCGCCAGCATGGTCGATTTCATGCCCGAGCCGCACACCTTGTTGACGGTGGTGGCACCGGTGGCATCCGGCAGTTTGGCGCCGCGCGCGGCCTGCCGTGCCGGCGCCTGTCCCTGACCGGCGGGCAGAACGCAGCCCATGAAAACTTCGTCGATCTGTTCCGGGGACAGCTTGGCACGTTCGACGGCAGCGGAGATGACCGCCGCGCCCAGCTTGTGTGCACTGAACGACGAAAGATCGCCCTGGAACCTCCCCAGCGGGGTACGCGCGGCGGAGAGGATGACAACCGGATCGGAACCAGACATGACGATGCTCCCGGGATACGATGCATTGAAATTACGATCATCATATAATGAGATGCAAAAAATTCAATGTCGCTGCCGGCACAAGGTCGTGATCGGTGGAAGTGCCGGGTGTCTGCTATTTCCCGCCGCGCTTGCGGTCGATGAAGTCCTGCATCAAGCGGCGTGGCTCGTCGGTGAGATAGGAGCGTCCGAACGCACCGACGGAAACCTCGACGGATTCCTTCAAGGGAAGGTCTTCCCACTGCCGCAGTAGCGCCTTCTGGTTGCGCAGCGCCTGCGGTCCGCATTCCAGCAGCATCTCCACCACGCGCTCGACGGCGGCATCGAGCGGTTCGCCATCGGTGGCGACCACGTCGATCAGGCCCCAATCCAGCGCGGTCGGCGCGTCGATGGTGGCGGCGGTCATCAGCAGCCAGCGCGCGCGGCCCCAGCCGATCAGGCGCGGCAATAACGCGGCGTGGATCACCGAGGGGATGCCGACCCGCACCTCCGGCATCGCGAATTTGGCGTCCTGCGCCGCGACCCGGAAATCGCAGGCGGTCGCGACTTCCAGCCCGCCGCCGAGACACCAGCCCGGCATCCGGGCGATGACCGGCGCGGGGAAATCGCGCACCGCTTCGCACAGGTCGCGCAAGCCGGAGATGAAGCGCTCGGCGCTGACCTGATCGAGCGTCGCCATTTCCTTGATGTCGGCGCCGCCAATCATGCTTTTGTCGGTTCCGCCGGTGAGGATCAGCGCGCGGATGTCCGCATCGGCAGCCAGCGTTCGCAAACCTTCCGTGACGGCCTTGATCACCGCCGTATTGAGGATGGTAAGTGAACCGGCGTTGCTGATGGTAAGCCGGATGATGCCGCGCGCGTCACGCGTCACGCCGCAATGGGAGTTGATCATCTGCATGGGACATTCTCGCTCTGGCTAGGAGGGCGGCGGACCGGGCGGCAAAGCAGCCGTCAGGTGTGAATACCCCACGCCGGACCATATTTCGACTTTCCTTATGCAGCTTTCGTTATATGATCGACGACATGTCATGGAGCGGCAATGCGCTACGCGAAAGATCATAAGCAGGAGACCCACGCCCGCATCGTGAAGAAGGCCTCGGTCAAGCTTCGCGAGCGCGGCGCGCACGGCATCGGCGTTGCCGACCTGATGAAGGAAGCGGGCCTCACCCATGGCGGCTTCTACGCACACTTCGCCTCGCGCGAGGCGCTGGTGGTGGAAGCGTTCGTCTATGCGATGGAGCGCTCCAACGCGGCGTGGCGGAAGAAGACCGAAGCGATGCCGCCGGCCGAACGCTTTGCCGCCATCGTGGAATCCTATCTCAGTCCGGCACATCGCGACGATCCGGGCCGCGGCTGCGCGCTGCCGGCGCTGGCGGCCGAGATCGGGCGGGAAAGCGCCAAGACGCGGCGAGCTTTCGCCGCCAAGTTCGAGGACATGGTGGAGATGCTGGCCGAGCAAATTCCGGACGTTTCCGCCGCAGCGGCGCGGGAGCAGGCGATGGCCGCGCTCGCCACCATGGTGGGGACACTGGTGCTGGCGCGTGTAAGTGGTTCCGGCAAGCTGTCGGACGACATTCTCGCGGCCGGCCGGGACACGCTGCTGACCAAGCCGACCAGACGGGCCAGGAAATCCGCCGCGAAAGAGCCGTAGCGCGCCGACTTTGGCAGGGGGGCGCTATCGGTGCCGCTGCACAAACCATGTCTGCATTTTCGCAAACGGGTTGCGCGGAGAATCCATTTTCAAATGCCCGGCGAAAGGGCCAAAGTGACTTCAGGAATAGTTTTCTGGAGGAAAATATGCGCTCGATCGGACATTTCATCGGCGGCAAGGCCGTCAAGGGCTCATCCGGCCGCTTTGCCGACGTTTATCAGCCGATGACCGGCGACGTGCAGGCCCAGGTCGCGCTGGCGACCAAGGCCGAGCTTCGCGCCGCCGTAGAAAACGCCAAGGCCGCACAGCCGGCATGGGCAGCGACCAACCCGCAGCGCCGCGCCCGTGTGCTGATGAAGTTTCTCGAACTTGTCGCTCGCGACAACGACACCATGGCCGAATTGCTGGCGCGCGAGCACGGCAAGACCATTCCGGACGCAAAGGGCGACATCCTGCGCGGCGTCGAGGTCGTGGAATTCGTACTCGGCGTTCCGCATCTGATGAAGGGCGAATACACCGAGGGCGCGGGCCCCGGCATCGACATCTATTCGCTGCGTCAGCCGCTCGGCGTCGTCGCCGGCATCACCCCGTTCAATTTCCCGGCGATGATCCCGATGTGGCAGTTCGCGCCTGCGATCGCCGCCGGCAATGCCTTCATCCTCAAGCCGTCGGAGCGCGATCCCGGTGTGCCGATGAGGCTTGCCGAACTGATGCTGGAAGCCGGCCTGCCGGCGGGCATCCTCAACGTCGTGAACGGCGACAAGGAAGCCGTCGACGCCATCCTCGATGATCCGGATATCTCGGCGGTCGGCTTCGTCGGCTCGTCGTCGATCGCGCAATACATCTATGAGCGCGCGGCACAGACCGGCAAGCGCGCGCAGTGCTTCGGCGGCGCGAAGAACCACATGATCGTGATGCCCGACGCCGACATGGATCAGGCCGTCGATGCGCTGGTCGGCTCCGGCTACGGTGCCGCCGGCGAGCGCTGCATGGCGGTGTCGGTCGCGGTGCCGGTCGGCAAGACCACCGGCGACCGCCTGATGGAAAAGCTGATTCCGCGCGTCGAGAGCCTCAAGATCGGTCCTTCGATCGATCCGAGCGCCGACTTCGGCCCGCTGGTCACCAAGGCGGCGCTGGAGCGTGTGCGCAACTACGTCGACATCGGCGTCAAGGAAGGCGCGACGCTCGCCGTCGACGGCCGTGGCTTCAAGATGCAGGGCTACGAGAACGGCTTCTACATGGGCGGCTGTCTGTTCGACAACGTCACCAAGGACATGCGGATCTACAAGGAAGAGATCTTCGGCCCGGTGCTGTCGGTGGTGCGCGCGCACGACTTCGACGAAGCGCTGCGGCTGCCGTCCGAGCACGAATACGGCAACGGCGTCGCGATCTTCACGCGCGACGGTGACTCGGCACGTGAATTCGCGGCCCGCGTCAATGTCGGAATGGTGGGCATCAACGTGCCGATCCCGGTGCCGGTGGCCTACTTCTCGTTCGGCGGCTGGAAGCGTTCCGGCTTCGGCGACCTCAACCAGTACGGCGCGGACTCGATCCGGTTCTACACCAAGACCAAGACGGTGACCGCGCGTTGGCCGTCCGGCGTCAAGGAAGGCGCCGACTTCGCGATGCCGACCAGCTAAATCCCGCTGGAAAACTTCGCTCCCGGACTGGTTCCGGGAGCGGACTCCGGTTGGCGCTGCGCGCCGTCCGGGCTCGCTTCAATCGGAACAGACCGATACAGTCACGAAACCGATGGACCCCGCGCGTTGCGGGGCTCGGCGGTTGAATGCAGCGGGGTGATATGCAATTCGCGCTCAATGAAGATCAAATTGCGGTTCGCGACATGGCGCGGGATTTCGCGGCCGAGAAGATCGCGCCGTTCGCGCTGAAGTGGGACGAGGAGAGGCATTTTCCCGTCGACGTGATGCGGGAGGCGGCAAGCCTCGGCATCGGCGGCATCTACATCAAGGACGACGTCGGCGGTTCGGCGCTGACACGCTTCGATGCCACGCTGATTTTCGAAGCGCTGGCGCAGGGGTGCCCGACGGTGTCGTCGTTCATCTCCATCCACAACATGGCGTCTTGGATGATCGACGCCTACGGCTCCAACGAGCAGCGCCACCAGTGGCTTCCCAAACTCTGCACTATGGAATTGCTGGCGAGCTATTGCCTCACCGAGCCGGGCGCCGGCTCGGATGCGGCCGCGTTGCGGACGCGGGCCGTGCGCGAGGGCGATCACTACGTCCTCAACGGCCAGAAGCAGTTCATCTCCGGCGCCGGCAGCACCGATCTTCTGGTCGCGATGGTACGCACCGGCGATGCCGGCCCCGGTGGCATCTCGACAATCGTGATCGACGGCAAGACGCCGGGCGTCTCGTTCGGCGCCAACGAGCGCAAGATGGGCTGGAACGCGCAGCCGACGCGCGCGGTGATTTTCGAGAATGCGCTTGTGCCGGTCGCCAATCGCCTCGGTGATGAAGGCATCGGTTTCAAGATCGCGATGGCCGGGCTCGACGGCGGGCGGCTGAACATCGCGGCCTGTTCGCTCGGTGGCGCGCAAAGTGCGCTCGACAAGACCCTGAACTACATGAGAGAGCGCAAGGCGTTCAACAAACGGCTCGACGAATTTCAGGCGCTGCAATTCCGCGTTGCCGACATGGCGACCGAACTGGAAGCGGCGCGCACCTTCCTGTGGCGCGCGGCGGTGGCGCTCGATAACAAGGATTCCGACGCGTCGATGTTGTGCGCGATGGCCAAGCGCTTCGGCACCGATGTCGGATTCGATGTGGCCAATCAAGCGCTGCAACTGCATGGCGGCTACGGCTATCTCGCCGAATACGGCATCGAGAAAATCGTGCGCGATCTGCGCGTGCACCAGATTCTCGAAGGCACCAACGAGATCATGCGGCTGATCGTGTCGCGCAAGCTGATCGAGGGCGCGCGATGAATGCTGACGTAGTCGAAGGCGACCTGATCGCCCGCCGCGACGGCGCAGCCGGCGTGGTCCGGCTCAACCGCCCGAAGGCGATCAACGCGCTGACCCTGGAGATGACGCGCGACATGGACCGCGCGCTGGATGTATTCCAGGCCGATCCCGCCGTGGCGCTGATCCTGCTGGAGGGTGCAGGCGAGCGCGGGCTCTGCGCCGGCGGCGACATTCGCGGGCTTTACGACAGCGCGCGGGAGAAGGGCGATCTCGGCCCGGTGTTCTGGCGCGAGGAATACATTCTCGACGACCGCATCGCGCGGTTTCCCAAGCCGTATGTCGCCTACATGGACGGGCTGGTGATGGGCGGCGGCACCGGGCTTGCGGCGCACGGCAGCCATCGCGTCGTCAACGACAAGACCAAGGTCGGGATGCCGGAAGTCGGCATCGGCTTCTTCCCCGATGTCGGCGGCACCTGGCTGCTGTCGCGCGCGCCGGGCGAGGTGGGCACCTATTTCGGCCTCACCGGGCAGACCATGAATGGCGCGGATGCGATCTATGCCGGCTTCGCGGATTTCTACGTGCCGTCCGCGAAGTGGTCGGAGTTGCGTGCTGCGTTGACTGCTTTGCCGAACGGCGCCGACGCCGCACAGGTCAAGAATGCCATTCGCGATTTCACCGAGACGTCGCAGCCGGGCATCGCGGAGCAACATCGCGCGCAGATCGACAAGCTGTTCGGCCACGACAGCGTCGAGGCCATCGTTGCGGCGCTACGCGCCGATGGTTCGGCGTTCGCACAGGCAACGCTGAAAGCGCTCGGAGACAAATCGCCGACCAGCATGAAGGTGACGCTAAAACTGTTGCGCGCGGCCCGTGCCTCCAAATCGTTGCAGGAATGCCTCGCGCGCGAATATCGCGCGGCATTGCAGGTGTTCGACAGCGCGGAATTCATCGAGGGCGTTCGCGCCGCGATCATCGACAAGGATCGGCAGCCGAAATGGGTGCCGGCACGGATCGAGGATGTGACGCCGGAGATCGTCGACCGTTACTTCGCGCCGCGACCCGGCGATCAACTGGTTTTTCCGAAATAGAGCGTGATCCGGAAAAGTGGAAACCGGTTTTCGGATAAGATCACCCTCAAATAGAAGATCAAGTTACGAGACGACAAGCAAAAGAGGAAACGTCATGGCGAACATCGCATTCATTGGCCTCGGCAACATGGGCGGCCCGATGGCTGCTAATCTGGTCAAGGTCGGACACAAGGTCGCCGGCTTCGATCTGGTCGACTCCTCGCGCGAGGCTGCCAAGGCCGCCGGCGCGTCCATCGCCACGACCGCGGTGGATGCGGTGAAGGGCGCCGACGTCGTCGTCACCATGCTGCCGGCCGGCAAGCATGTGCTGTCGGTGTGGACCGAGATCCTGCCGTCGGTCACCAAGGGCGCGCTGCTGATCGATTGTTCGACCATCGACGTCGAAAGCGCGGTCACGGCTCATGGCCTCGCGGCGAAGGCTGGTGTTTCTTCGGTCGACGCGCCGGTGTCCGGCGGCGTCGGTGGCGCGCAGGGCGCGACACTCACTTTCATGTGCGGCGGCGACGACACCGCCTTCGCGGCGGCCAAGCCGATCCTCGAGAAGATGGGCAAGAAGATCGTCCATTGCGGCAAGGCCGGCGCGGGGCAGGCGGCCAAGATCTGCAACAACATGATCCTCGGCATTTCGATGATTGGCGTCTGCGAGGCGTTCGCGCTGGCGGAGAAGCTCGGCCTGTCGCATCAGGCGCTGTTCGACGTGTCCTCGACCTCGTCTGGCCAGTGCTGGTCGCTGACGACCTATTGCCCGGTGCCGGGTCCGGTGCCGACCTCGCCGTCCAATAACGACTACAAGCCGGGCTTCGCCGCCGCGCTGATGCTGAAGGATCTGCGGCTGTCGCAGGCGGCCTCCAAGGCCGCCGGTGCGGCGACGCCGCTCGGCGCCCACGCCGAGGAGATTTACGCGGCGTTCGAGAAGGCCGGCCACGGCGGCGTGGATTTCTCCGGCATCATCCATCATTTGCGCGAGATCGCCGGAAAATAGCCGCTAGAGCGTTTTCGAGCGAAGTGGATACCGGTTCGCGTGAAGAAAACGCGTCAAAACAAGAATCCAGAGCCCCGTTCCGACTCCATCGGAACGGAAAAGGCTCTGGAGCGGCCCGGCGGGCAGTCGCGATCTAGTGTTCCGGATCCGAAGTTCGCCTCATTTGCAGCGACCCCCTTGCGAACTTCGGATTCGAAAGAACGCTAGCAAGATTATATTTTTGGTGTGGTTTAGGTTCAGAAGTTCGTTTGAAGGGTTCGCCAT
>JBARXT010000156.1:0-41406 GCA_049647485.1 Xanthobacteraceae bacterium | reverse complement strand
GCGCCAGTCCGGTCCCCGCGCCACCACCGGGGAGCGGCGGCCGCTCCATCGGGCTTGCGGTGCCGATCCGGTTTTCGCGCTGAAGATATCGCAAGCCGTGCGCGGTCCTGAGAATGTCGAGAAACTTTAAGCTTGAAATAATTCGAGGGGTGGCGAATACTTTGATCCAGACTGCCGGATGACGGCGACAGGTCCGGCCGGATCGCACTCGGGATGGAGGAATGTCAATGCGGATTGTGTGCATCGGCGGCGGCCCGGCAGGCTTGTATTTCGCGCTGCTGATGAAGCGGCTGCATCCGCAGCACCACATCACCGTGGTCGAGCGGAATCGTCCGTTCGATACCTTCGGCTGGGGCGTGGTGTTCTCCGACGCCACCATGCAGGCGATGCGGCAATGGGACCCGGAAACCGCCGCCACCATCGAGGATTCGTTCAATCACTGGGACGATATCGAACTGTTGTTCAAGGGGCGGCGGATCCGCACCACCGGCCACGGCTTCGTCGGCATCGGCCGCAAGCGCATGCTCAACATCCTGCAGGAGCGCTGTCTGGCCCTCGGCGTCGAACTGGTATTCGAGCACGAAGTGACGGGCGACGAGGAATTCCCCGATGCCGATCTGATCATCGCGGCGGATGGCGTCAATTCGCGCATCCGCGCCAAGTATGCCGAGGTGTTCAAGCCGGACATGGTGATGCGGCCGAACCGTTTCGTCTGGCTCGGCACCGACAAGAGCTTCGATGCTTTCACCTTCGATTTTCGTAAAACCGAGCACGGCTGGTTTCAGGCGCACATCTATCGCTTTGACGACAACACATCGACCTTCATCGTCGAGACCACCGACGAAGTCTTCAAGGCGCACGGCCTCGACAGGATGGATCAGGACCAATCGATCGCGTTTTGCGAGAACCTGTTCGCCGAGACGCTGGACGGCCACAAGCTGATGAGCAACGCGCGCCATCTTCGCGGATCGAGCTGGCTCAATTTCGGTCGCCTGATCTGCGAGACGTGGAGCCACTTCAACGGTCGCAGCCATGTCGTGCTGATGGGCGACAGCGCCCACACCGCGCACTTTGCCATCGGCTCCGGCACCAAGCTTGCCATCGACGACGCGATCGAACTGGCGCGGCAGTTCGATCTTGCCGGTCACGGCCGCGACGGCATTCCCGAGGTGCTGGCGCGCTACGAGGAAATCCGTCGCGTCGATGTCGCGCGAATTCAGAACGCCGCGCGCAATGCCATGGAATGGTTCGAGGTGGTCGGTGATCGTTACGCCGATACGCTGGAGCCGGAGCAGTTCATGTATTCTATGCTGACGCGCTCGCAGCGCATCAGCCACGAAAATCTGCGGCTGCGCGACAAGGCCTGGCTGGAGAACTACGAGCGCTGGTTCGCCGCGCGCGCGGGCGTCGAGGTGTCGTCGAACGGCGCGCCGCCGCCGCCGATGTTCACCCCCTACAAGGTACGCGACCTGCATCTGCACAACCGCATCATGGTTTCGCCGATGGCGATGTATTCCGCCGTCGATGGCGTGCCGGACGATTTCCATCTGGTGCATCTCGGCGCGCGGGCCGACGGCGGCGCGGCGCTGATCTTCGGCGAGATGACCTGCACCTCGCCGGATGCGCGCATCACGCCGGGTTGCCTCGGGTTGTGGAACGATCCGCAGGAGGCGGCGTGGCGGCGCATCGTCGATTACGTGCACCGGCATACCCCTGCGAAGATCGGTATCCAGCTCGGCCACGCCGGGCGCAAGGGATCGACCCGCGTAGCGTGGGAGGGGGCCGACGAGCCGTTGCCGCGCGATAACTGGCCGCTGATCTCGGCGTCGGCATTGCCGTATCTGCCGCACTCCGACGTGCCGCGCGCGATGACCCGCGCCGACATGGATCGCGTGTTGGCGGATTTCGTTGCGGCGACCGAACGTGCGGCGCGGATCGGCTTCGATATTCTCGAACTGCACGCGGCGCACGGTTACCTGCTGTCGAGCTTCCTGTCGCCGTTGACCAATATCCGCAACGATGAATATGGCGGCAGCCACGAGAACCGCGCGCGGTTTCCGCTTGAGGTGTTTCGCGCCGTGCGCGCGGCGTGGCCTGTTTCCAAGCCGACGTCAGTCCGGCTTTCCGCGCACGACTGGTTCGAGGGCGGAAACACGCCGGAAGACGCCGCGATCTTCGCGCGGATGTTCAAGGAAGCCGGCGCCGACCTGATCGATTGTTCGTCGGGGCAGGTGGTGGACGAGCAGAAGCCGGTCTATGGGCGGCTTTATCAGACACCGTTTTCCGACAAGATCCGCAATGAGGAGCGCGTCGCCACCATCGCGGTGGGCGCGATCTCGGAAGCCGACCACGCCAATTCGATCATCGCTGCCGGTCGCGCGGATTTGTGTGCCATCGCCCGTCCGCATCTCGCCGATCCGTCGTTCGTGATGCACGAGGCGGCGAAGATCGGTTTCGCCGGGCAGGCGTGGCCGAAGCAATATCTGTCGGCGCGCGGGCAATACGAGGCCAATCTGGCGCGGGCGGCACTCGAGGCGGCGGCCCGCTGAGGCCCTCTTATTGGTCGGTATCGGCCAGCCGATAGAACTCGACGAACATGCGGCCGGGTTCGAGAAATGCGACCCGGTGCGGGACCTGCGATTCGATCACGACGGTCTCGCCGGCGCGCACGATCTTCTCGCCCTGGTGCGGCGACTCGAGATGAAAATGCACGACGCCTTCGAGGACATGCAGCAGGCCCCATGTTCCGGCCTTGATGCTGTGCGCCGATTGCAGCTTGGCCGGCAGGTTGTCGGAATGGAAATCCGGGGAGCGGCCATAGGCGATAAAGCCGGGCGGCAATTCGGAAGGGATCGTCGACATGCGGTGATGGTCCTGTGTCGCTCAAGAAACGTGTTTGATCATCCGGTGCAGAAAGACATTGAAGCGCTGCCACGCGGCCGGGTCGCTGTGCCGCAATTCGGCGCAGGCCTGTCCGGCGAGGCGACAGGCGGCATCGGCTTCGCCGGCGCGCGCCAGCGCCTCGAGGCTCGCCAGCAGCACACCTGCCAGGGGCGTTGCGTCAGCCGACGGTGTGCGTTTGGGTGTGGCGGTCTGCGCTGCCATCAGACAATTCCCAGATGGACTTTCGCATCGTCGGTCATCATGTCCGGGGTCCACGGCGGATCGTAGGTCAGCGCGATGTCGACGAACTCGACGGAGGGAACGCTCCATGCCGCGTCGCGCGCGCCGTCCTTGAGGTAGCCGGTGGCGGGGCAGCCGCGCGTCGTCGTCGTCATGGCGACGCGAACCACGCCGCCGTCCTCGACATTGACGTCATAAACCAGTCCGAGATCGACGATGTTATAGCCAAGCTCGGGATCGATTACGAGACGCAGCGCTTCCTTGATCTGCCCCGCGAAGGCTTCGGATGCTTCGGGAGTCATGCGGCCTCCTTGTTATGCGGCTTCCTTGTCATGCAGCTTCCTTGGCGGCGCCGACGCGAATGAGGATCTTGTAGGTCTTGCCGTCCGACTCGAAGCCGCCGCGCCAGGCGTGGCCGCGCTTGGCGAGTTCGGGCAGCAGGAACATCGGCTCGCGGCAGAGCAACGCCGACAGTACCTCGCCATTTGCCATGGCTTCGGTCGCGGCGAGGATGCGAACCATCGGCTCCGGCGGATCGAGATCGCGATTGTCCATCTCCTGCACCGGCGACGGCCATGCGCCGCTATCGTTTGCGGACTTTGCCGGAGCCGTATCGGCGGGCGCGGCGGCAGCGGTAGGCGAGAACAACACCTCCCAATCGCCGTTGCCGATTTCCTTGGCCACGTGGCTGAAGCCCTCCGAGCCCAGCACATGGAACAACGGCACCGGCTCGAAAGTCGCCAGCAGTCGCAAGCCCTGACCCGGTTGCAACTTGGCGATCGCCGCCATGATCTCGCCGAACGGCTCGCCGCCGGCGCGCAGGGTCGGGCGGACATCGACATCGATGAATTGCGTTGCCATGGGTGTCTCCTTCAGCTTGGCTGGGCCGATGAATGCAAGAGATGTGGTGGCTGCACGCCCTTCGGCAGGCGCAGCGCGGGCGCGACATTGGCGAGGCGGCGGGTGCGCATCAGTTGAATGCCGATGCCGATGGTGGCGAACAACATCACGCCAATGCCGAGACGAAACAGCGACGGGAGCGCGAGCAGCAACGCAGCGGCGGCGATCCACACCGCGACGAAGTACAGCGCGAACCATTTTTGCGCGCGCGGCTCGGTGACGAGATCCTGCACGCGCGGCGTCGTCGTCTTGCCGAGCACCGGGCCGTAACATTCGAGCCAGGTGAGAAAGGCGACGATCTTGTAGAGCTTCGCAAGGCCGAAACCCGAGAGCCACGCGAAGGCGACCAGAAACACGATGACGGCGACATGCTCGTTGAAGCGGCCGGCGAGCAGCAGGGTTATGCCGAGCACGACCGTCGCCGCGAGATTCGCCAGTGCTACGCCGGCCATCCGGCTGTTGAGCTCGATGACGCGTCGCTTGCGCGCGCGATAGAGATGCTGGATGTCGCCGCCATAAAATGCGAGCGCCAGCAGGCCGAGGAGGCCGGCAGCGCCGATGGCCCACATCGTACTGCTCGATGTGCAGATCGCGGCCATGCCGCCGACGATGGCAACGGTCAGCGCGGCGGTGCCGAGATAGAGCGCGCCGCGGGTGGTGCGGCCTTCAAGTTCGGGCGCCAGCATGAACATCGCCAGCAGGCGATAGCTGACGCCGATCGCCGTGAAGGTGAGCCAGCCCCCGAGCCCGGCGATCACATGGATCGGCAGGCCGAGTACCGTGACGTCGAGCAGATGCGGTTTGGTGGCGACGCCGCCCAGCACCAGCGCGAAGACGATGCCGAGAAACACCGTCGCGGCGAGACTGCACAGCCCGACCACGACGAACCGCGCCGGCAGCGGCAACGGCCTCGCCGCCCACAGCGTGCGGCCGAGATTCCACAATACGAGGCCGAAGCCGACGCCGAGCAGGATCGCGGCGGCGGGAAAAAATCCGAACTGAATCTGGATCGTTCCGCCAAGCTGCGCGAAGCCGAGCAGCAGTGAGGCGAGGCCGGCGACCAGCAGGCCGAGCGTCGGCAATGGCAGCGTGTTGCTGTGAAGTGTCCGATTTACTAGCACCGGGACGAATTGAAACAGCGCACCGCACATCAGCAGGCTGAGCCAGCCGATAGCGACAAGATGCACCAGCAGCAATGATTCCGGCGCGGCGATGGGAGCGTGAGGATAGCCGATGCCCGCCAGCATCAATCCTTCGGCAACGATCAACGCCAGCAGCGCCGTCGCGAAATACGACATCGTCCAGCGGGAAAGCGCGACGCCGACCACGGCGACATTCCTTTCGGGAAAAGGCGCCGGCGGGGGAGACCGCCGGCGCGGTCCGCAAACCGTCCCCTGCGGTGGATCGGGTTTGCTGACAAGGCAGCGATGGCGCGGCCTGGCGAATGCACACGCCTCGGTGAAGGAGCTTTTTCAGGCGGCCTTGAACTGCTTGCCGATCTCGACCTTCCAGACGGCGGGACCTTGCTGGAGATATGTCCAGGAAAATTCGCGCGGATGCTCCGCCTCGAGTTGATAGTAAAGCGGCTTGGGGTCGTGGTCGTTCACCAGGATGAACGAGTCGCCCGCCGCGAGTTCGCCGACAAGCTGGAAGATCTTGGCGTGGCGTTGCGCCGGAATCAGGCTGCGCACATCGATCTCGGGGACATCGGTTTCTTCAGTGGTCTGACACATGGTGGCTCCTGTCGTCGCCCGTCGCGGGCTCTCGTCGGATTGCGTTTTGCGGTCCGCCGCCGGTTTCTGCGGTGTGGCGGAAGATCGCCTGACGTGCCGGGAGTGTCGCGCCGCAAAGATATATTGTCAATACATCTTATAACGCGAGCGAGAAAAATGGCTTGCCGAAAATGACAACGGCGCACCTTGCGATGCGCCGGAGTAGTTCTCTGCGGGAGAGCTGTTTACGCAGCGTCTTTGACGGCGCGTTGAGCCATGACCTTGACGAGGTTTGCGCGGTAGTCTGCGGCGCCGTGGAGGTCGGCCATCAGGCCGTCGGCGGAGACGGTGACGTTGTCGATGGAGGCGGGCGACCAGTTGGCCTTGAGTGCCTGCTCGATGGCGGGCACGCGCATCACGCCGTTCTGCGAGGCGCCAGTGGCGGCGACGCGGACCTCGCCGGCTTTGGTCTGCGCCACGAACACGCCGGTCAGCGCGAAGCGCGAGGCCGGATGCCGGAACTTGGCGTAGCCGGCCTTGGCCGGGATCGGGAAGGTGACCTGCGTGATGATCTCGCCGTCCTCGAGCGCGGTCGAGAACAGGCCCTTGAAGAAGTCGGCCGCCGCGATGCTGCGTTTGTTGGTGGTCACCGTGGCGTCGAGCGCCAGCACCGCCGCCGGATAGTCCGCCGCCGGGTCGTTGTTGGCGATCGAGCCGCCGATGGTGCCGCGATAGCGCACAGCGGGATCGCCGACCATCGAGGTCAGATGCGCCAGCGCCGGAATCGCTTTCTTGACGCCGGCATCGTTGGCGATGTCGTAATAGGTCGTCGCCGCCTTGATGGTGACGGCATCGCCGCTCACCTCGATGCCGATCAGCGCCGGGATCCTGGCCAGATCGATCACGTCGGAGGGGGCGGCAAGCCGCTGCTTCATCACCGGCAGCAGGGTCTGCCCGCCGGCGAGATACTTGGCCTCGGCGCCCTTGGCGAACTGTGCCGCGGCGTCGTCGACCGAGGAGGCGCGGTGATAATGGGTCTCGTACATGATGCGTCTCCTTATGCGTTATGCGCCGGCCCGGATGGCGTGCCAGACTCGGTCGGGGGTGGCGGGCATCTCGAGCTGGTTGTTGCCGATGGCGTCGGTGATGGCGTTGATCACCGCCGCCGAGGCGCCGATGGCGCCGGCCTCGCCGCAGCCCTTGACCCCGAGCGGATTGCCCGGACAAAGCGTCGTGGTGTGCTGCAGCTTGTAGGACGGCACGTCGTCGGCGCGCGGCATCGCGTAGTCCATGAAGGAGGCGGTCAGAAGCTGGCCGGTGTCGTCATAGACCGCGCTCTCCAGCAGCGCCTGGCCGATGCCCTGCGTCAGCCCGCCATGAACCTGGCCCTCGACGATCATCGGGTTGACCAGCCGGCCGAAGTCGTCCGCCGCCACGAAGTTGACGAACTCGGTCTTGCCGGTGCCGGGATCGACCTCGATCTCGCAGATGTAGGTGCCGGCCGGGAAGGTGAAGTTCGACGGATCGTAGAACGCGCTCTCCTTCAGGCCCGGCTCCATGCCGTCCGGCAGGTTGTGCGCGGTGTAGGCGGCCAGCGCCACCATCGGCAGCGCGATCGACTTGTCGGTGCCGGTCACCTTGAACTCGCCGTTCTCGATGACGATGTCGCTCTCCGACGCCTCGAGCTGGTGCGCGGCGATCTTCTTGGCCTTGGCCTCGACCTTCTCCAGCGCCTTGACGATGGCCGAACCGCCCACCGCCAGCGAGCGCGAGCCGTAGGTGCCCATGCCGAACTGCACCTTGTCGGTGTCGCCGTGGACGATCGAGATCTGGCTCACCGGCACCCCGAGGCGTTCGGCCACCAACTGGCAGAACGTGGTCTCGTGGCCCTGGCCGTGGCTGTGCGAGCCGGTCAGCACCTCGATGGTGCCGACCGGGTTGACGCGGATCTCGGCGGATTCCCACAACCCGACGCCGGCCCCGAGACTGCCCACCGCCTTCGAGGGCGCGATGCCGCAGGCCTCGATGTAGCAGGACAGGCCGATGCCGCGCAGCTTGCCTTCGCTCTTGGCTTTGGCCTTGCGCGCGGGGAAGCCGGCATAGTCGATCGACTTCATCGCGGCATCCAGCGACGCCTGGAAGTCGCCGATGTCGTAGGCCATGATCACCGGGGTCTGGTGCGGGAACTGGCGGATGAAGTTCTTGCTGCGCAGTTCGGCCGGATCGACCTTCAACTGCCGTGCCGCGGTCTCCATCATCCGCTCGACCAGATAGCTCGCCTCCGGCCGCCCGGCGCCGCGATAGGCGTCGACTGGCGAGGTGTTGGTGTAGACCCCCATCACCTCGGCATAGATCGCCGGGATGTTGTACTGGCCCGACAGCAGCGTCGCGTAGAGATAGGTCGGCACCGACGACGAGAACAGCGACATATAGGCGCCGAAGTTGGCCAGCGTCTTGACCCGCAGGCCGAGGATCCTGTTGTCCTTGTCGAAGGCCATCTCGGCGTGGGAGACGTGGTCGCGGCCGTGGGCGTCGGTGAGGAACGCCTCGGTGCGGTCGCCGGTCCACTTCACCGGACGGTTGACCTTCTTCGAGGCCCACAACGTCACCATCTCTTCCGGATAGATGAAGATCTTCGAGCCGAAGCCGCCGCCGACGTCGGGCGCGATCACCCGCAGCTTGTGTTCGGGGGCGATGTTGTAGAACGCCGACAGCACCAGCCGCGCCACGTGTGGGTTCTGCGAGGTGGTGTAGAGCGTGAAGTGCTCCTCGGCCTCGTCGTACTGCGCGATCGCCGCGCGCGGCTCCATCGCGTTGGGGGCGAGGCGGTTGTTGACGAGATCCATCTTGACGATGTTCGCCGCCTTGGCGAAGGCCTCACTGGTGGCGGCCTGATCGCCCAGCTCCCAGTCGTAGACGATGTTGTTGGGGGCTTCCGGGTGCAGTTGCGGCGCACCGCTCGCGATCGCCGCCTTGACGCCGGTCACCGCCGGCAGTTCCTCGTAGTCGACCGCGACGGCTTCGGCGGCGTCGCGCGCCTGGTTCTTGGTCTCGGCGATCACCACCGCCACCGCCTGACCGACGAAGCGCACCACCTCCGGCGCCATCGCCGGCCATGCGCCCATCTTCATCGGCGTGCCGTCCTTGGAATGCACCGCCCAGCCGCAAATCAGATTGCCGACCTTGTCGTCGACGATCTCCTGCCCGGTCAAAACCGCCACCACGCCCGGCATCTTCAGCGCCGCCGAGGCGTCAATGCCCTTGACCCTGGCGTGCCCGTGCGGGCTGCGCACGAAGTGCGCGTGCGTCATGCCCTGCAATTTGATGTCGTCGACGTAACGGCCCTTGCCGGTGGTGAACCGCCGGTCTTCCTTGCGCAACACGCTTGCGCCGATGCCTTCCACTCCCATGGGATCTCTCCTTGTCCGATCCGCAACGCCGCGCCGGAATAGGCCGCGGGCCCGATCGCCGATTCAAATCGCGTGACTGTCATCTCGTGATCCGCGCATCGCTCCGAAGCGACGGAGCCAACGCGCGGAGCCGAATCTGCAAAACCCGCCTTGCGACGCCGAAGCCGCGACGCCCGCATCCATGACGCCCGCCTGCGTCAAGGCGCCCGCGCGTTACTCCGCCGCCTGCGCCGTGCTCATCCGCCCGGCCGCGTCCAGCACCGACTTGACGATGTTGTGATAGCCGGTGCAGCGGCAGATGTTGCCTTCCAGCTCCTGCCGCACGGTGGCTTCATCGAGCTTGCCGCCGTGACGCTGCACGATATCGACCGCCGACATGATCATCCCCGGCGTGCAATAGCCGCACTGCAGCCCGTGATTGTCGCGGAACGCCGCCTGCATCGGGTGCAATTGGTCGCCGCTCGACAATCCCTCGATCGTCGTCACGCTGGCGCCGTCGGCCTGGCCCACCAGCATCGTGCACGACTTCACCGCGCGCCCGTCGACATGCACAATGCACGCCCCGCACTGGCTGGTGTCGCACCCAACATGCGTCCCCGTCAGATTCAAATGATCCCGTAAAAAATGGACCAGCAAGGTCCGGTCTTCGACCGTGCCGGAAACCACCTTCCCGTTCACCGTCAAACTCACTGCACTCACGAGACACCTCCCGTTGTTTTTTATCATTCTAAGTAGAAGCGCCGGCGTGGAACTTTGCAACCGTAATCTTCGTGATCGATCAAAAGCTGCAAACCAGCGGGCATCTTATGTCGCACTGCATGGTTGATCGTCGGGTGTGGCCGTGCGGGGATTGTCAGGATTCGACATCTCGCAACGGCGATATCGATATTCGCGAAGCGGCGCGGTGATAGCCTGGTCAGATAAAGATGTGACGATTCGTAGCCGATGAATTCCTGCCTGTCCGGTGAGGAGTGTGATGACCGCAGAGCCATGATGCTGGCTCCTCCTTGGCGAGCTTGAGCTGATCAACGGCGTCGCTGGTAATCGCGTCATGATGGCGACGCGCCTTTCAGCCTGCCGGCGCAAACCCAGACGGGTGCATCGGTGTGACAGATCGAAGCTGGGTCAGGTATGGGCAGAAATCGTCAGGTTTGGCCTGACGCCTATCGGAATGAACGAACCGGCCCGCGCGACGTTATCTGCACAAGGCGAGATGCCATAGGCTGGTTAATGGGTGTTGGTGGTTGATGGGTGTTCGGTTCCGGCTTGACACGTATCGACCAAGCCGCAAGTCTGATGGCGCATATCTCCGTCTTGAGACCTTTCCGCCAACCTGAAGGGGACGTCCGATGACCGATGAGAGCAAACCGAATGAGAGCGGCAAGGCAGGCGAGATGCCGCTGTTCGACTTCACCAAGCTGCTGAGCCAGTTTCGTATCCCGGGCGTCGACTTCGCATCGATCGTCGATCGCGAGCGAAAGAACATCGAAGCGCTGGCGGAGGCCAACAGGGTTGCATTCGAAGGCTGGCAAGCACTGATCCGTCGGCAATCGGAAATCCTGCAGGATTCGATGAAACAGGCGATGGCCGACGCGCAGCAGGAAAACGCGATCAGCAAGCGCGCCGAACTCGCCAAGGAGCGCTTCGAGGGCGCGCTCAACAATATGCGCGAGCTTGCCGAGATGGCGACCAAATCGCAAAAGGATGCGCTCGATATCGTGCGCAAGCGCGTCGAGGAGAACATGGAGAGCTTCCGCAACTTCGGAAGGAAGAGCGAGTAAAGCGTCTTCGAGCGAAGTGGATACCGGTTCGCGTGAAGAAAACGCGTCAAAACGAAACCCGGAGCCCCGTTCCGATTCTATCGGAACGGAAATCGCTTCAGGCTCCAACCTGAATCTGCTTTCCCTTCGGAACAGTGCTGCTCCGCGATGTCATATTGCAAATGCCCGGATCAGGTCCGGGCATTCGTGCTTCAGGAAGTGACTACACCTCCAGCCAGTCCTTGCGGACGGCCTCATTGGCCTTGAGTTCGCCGGGCGTGCCTTCGAACACGATTTGTCCGTGTCCCATGACATACAGCCGGTGCGAAATCCGGAGCGCGATCGACAGCTTCTGCTCGACGAGAAGAATGGCGACGCCGGCCTCCGCGATGCGCGTGATGAGATCGCCGACCTGTTGCACGATGAGCGGCGCGAGACCTTCGGTCGGCTCGTCGATCATGATCAGTTCGGGGTCGCCCATCAGGGTGCGGCACGTCGTCAGCATCTGCTTTTCGCCGCCGGACAGCACGCCCGCAGCGGTGTCGGCGCGAGCTTTCAGATTGGGAAACATCTCGAGCATTTCGTCGAGTTTCCAGCGGCCCGGCTTGCGCGGGTTCTTGATGCCGAGCAGCAGGTTCTGGCGCACGGTGAGGCCGGGGAAGATGTCGCGGTGTTCCGGAACATAGCCGAGCCCGAGATGGGCGATCTTGTAGCTGGGCAGGCCGGCGATGTCCTGTCCCTTGAAGCGCACGGTGCCGTGCGGCGTTACTTCGCCCATGATCGCCTTGACGGTGGTGGAACGGCCGACGCCGTTGCGGCCGAGCAGGCTCACCACTTCGCCGGCCTGGATATTCATGTCCACGCCCTGAAGGATGTGGCTCTTGCCGTAATAGGCGTGAAGGTCCTTGACCTCGAGCATTAGTGGTCCTCCTCGCCAAGGTAGGCTTCCTTGACCTTCGGATTGCCGCGAATTTCCTCCGGTGTGCCGGACGCAATGATGCTGCCGTAGACCAGCACCGAAATGCGATCCGCAAGCCCGAACACCACGCTCATGTCGTGTTCGACGATCACCAGCGTCCGGCCTTCGGTCAGTCGGCGGATCAGGGCCACGGCGCGGTCGGTCTCGGTGTTGCTCATGCCCGCGGTCGGCTCGTCCAGCATGATCACATTGGCGCCGCCGGCGATGGTGATGCCGATCTCAAGCTCGCGCTGCTCGGCATAGGTCAGCAGACCGGCCGGCACGTCGCGTCGATGGGTGAGGTGAATGTCCTCGAGGATTTGCCCGGTGCGGCGGCGCACTTCCGGCAGATTGTCGACGTTCTTCCAGAAGGCGTAACGGTGCCCGGTGGCCCACAGCACGGCGCAGCGGATATTCTCCCACACCGTCATCTTGGCGAAGACGTTGGTCACCTGGAACGAGCGGGACAGGCCGCGGCGATTGATCTCGAACGGCCGCAAGCCGGTGATGGCGTCGCCGTTGAGGGTGATCTCTCCGGAGGTCGGCGTGATGTGCCCGCTGATGAGGTTGAACGTTGTCGACTTGCCCGCGCCGTTCGGTCCGATGATTGCGTGGCGCTCGCCCTTGGCGACCGTCAGGTTGAGGTCCTGAATGATGCGGACGTTGCCGAATGCCTTTTCGACGGCACGCATTTCGATCGCGTTTGTCATGCGTGGTATCCTCGCTCGCGTGCGGCCAGCATCGCGCGATCCCAGGCGGCGACGACGCCGCGCCATGTCATGCGGGCGACAAGAAAGCCGCCGATGGTCAGAACGGCTGCCGCCAGCCAGGTCATCGGGTTGGCCGCCTCGAAGGGGATACGCAGCAGACGGATGGTATTGCTGGCTGCGTTACCCTGCGAATAGGCCGCCAGGATCTCGATGACGAGAATGACACCGCAGGCGAACAGGATCGTCGGCACGATGGCGATGAGATAAGCCGGCAGAATCATCGGCAGGGTGCCGGCGCGAACCAGCGGCCGATGCATCATCAACAGGCTGGCGAGACCGCCGGGAGCGAACATCACGATGCCGATGAAGATGATGCCGAAATAGAGCTGCCAGACCGTGGTGACGTCGGACAGTTCGAGTTGCAGCATCGTCACCACGACGGCGCCGAGGATCGGCCCGAAGAAATAGCTCACGCCGCCGATAAAGGCCGCGAACAGCACCACGCCGGACTGCACGGCGCCGAGATAGGCGGCATTGGCGATCTCGAAATTGATTGCCGCGAGCGCGCCCGCGATGCCGGCGAAGAAGCCGGCGAAACAGAACGACAGGTAGCGGATCACATGCGGATCGTAACCGATGAACTGCACGCGCTCGGGATTGTCCCGTACGGCGTTGCACATCCGGCCGAGCGGCGTCCGCGTCAGGGCGTACATCGCGATCGCCGAGATCACCAGCCAGAACCCGATCAGGTAGTAGACCTGAATCTGCGGGCCGAAATTCCATCCGAACATCGACGGCAACTCGGTACGGTTGGTCGTGATGCCGGCTTCGCCGCCGAAGAAGCTGCGCAGGATCAGCGAGGACGACGCCACCAGTTCGCCAACGCCGAGCGAGATCATCGCGAACACCGTTCCGGCGCGCTGCGTCGAAACCCAGCCGATGACGATCGCGAACACCAGACCGGCGAACCCGCCGATCAGCGGCACGAAGGGCAACGGCACGGGAAGCCCGTTCGCCGCGATGGCGTTCATGCCGTGGATCGCAAGAAATCCGCCAAGGCCGTAATAGACCGCGTGACCGAAGGACAGCAGCCCGGTCTGGCCGAGCAGAATATTGTAGGACAGCGCGAAGATGGCGGCGATGCCGATCAGGCTGAACGTGGTATGCGATCCGCCCGTTCTGAAAATCAGCGGCAGCAGCACCACCGCCAGAATGAAGACGGCCCAAGCCACATAGAAGCTGATGCTTCGCGTCGAGGCGGAGCCGGTCGGCGAGGGAGCGGCAGGGGTGGAAAGCTCTGTCATGTTTCGCGAGTCCCCATGAGGCCCATCGGACGGACGATCAGCACCAGCACCAGCAGCACGTAAGGCAGGATCGGTGCGACCTGGGCGATTGTCACGTTCCATACGTCAGTCAGCAGCGAGGGACCGATGCTCGGATCGAGCGGTCCGAACAGGCTTGCGAGAGAGCCGTTCATCGAGACTGCGAAGGTCTGGACCAGTCCGATCAGCAGCGAAGCGAAGAAGGCGCCGGGCAGCGAGCCGAGGCCGCCGACGACGACCACCACGAACAGGATCGGGCCGAGCAGGGCGGCCATGTCGGACTGGGTGACCAGCGCCGGACCGGCGATCACGCCGGCGATGGCGGCGAGCGCCGTTCCGACGCCGAACACCAGCATGAAGACGCGTCCGACATTGTGCCCCAGATGGGCGACCATGTTGGGATGGGTCAGGGCCGCCTGCACGATCAGGCCGACGCGCGTGCGTTTGAGGACGATCAGCAGTGCGATGAAGATCACCACCGAGACCAGCAGCATGAACATCTTGAAGGCCGGATAGTTGGTCGAGAAGATCGTGAACGCCGGGAAGTCGAGCAGCGCCGGGACGCGATAGTCCATCGGCAGCTTGCCCCAGATCATCTGCACCACTTGCTCGATCGCGAACGCGAGACCGAAGGTCAGCAGCAATTCGGCGACGTGTCCGTGCTTGTGAGTCTGACGCAGCCCGTAGCGTTCGACCGCCATGCCGATGGCGCCAACCAGCAGCGGCGCGAGGATCAGGGCCGGCCAGAAGCCGGTCCATCGGGTGAGTTGATAACCGAAGAAGGCGCCGAGCATGTAGAAGCTGGCATGGGCGAAGTTGAGCACGCCCATCATGCTGAAAATGACGGTGAGCCCGCTCGAGAGCAGGAACAACAACATGCCGAACAGCACGCCGTTCAGAGTGGAAATGACGATCAGCTCAAGCACGGGACAACCACCAGGTTGGAGTTAGAGATCGTGCAGGTGACGCGGGGCTTGTTGCGATCCCGCGATGACGCGGGAAAAGCTGCGACAATTTCCTCGGGTCCGAGAAGCCGCCAGCCCGGCGAACCACGTCGGGCTGGCTACTTTTACCTTTTCATCCCTGCGCGCCGTCAGAGACGAGCGCGAAGGGATGATCTCCCGGTCGCGTCAGGGACGCTTCATCTTGCAGGTGGTCGGCAAGGTTGCCTGCGCGGTGTCGACCTTGGCGGCAACCTTCCAGCCCCAGCCGGTGCCTTCCTCATCGAACGGCTCCTTGTCCGTGCGGCTGCCGAACGACGAGATGTAGATCGGCTGCAGGAACTGGTGGTCGTCCTTGCGCATCACGCCCTTGCCGCCGTCAAGCACCTCGGCCTCGAGGCCTTCGAGCGCTGCCGCGACCTTGACCGGATCGAGCGACTTCGCCTTTTCGGCCGCCGCCTTGAACATCCGCATCTGGTTGACCGCGCGCGGATACCAGAGCGACATGTTGACCTTGGCGCGGAACGCCTTTTCGAAGTCGACCGCCGCCTGATGGCCGCCGTTCGGCACGCCTTCGTTGATCTGGAACACCTGATGATCCAGTCCGGTCTGCTTCATCGCGGTGGGGCCACCGGCGCCACCGGCATAATAGGTGTACCAGTTCACCTTGAGGCCGGCGTCGGCCGCTGCCTTCAGCAGCAGCGCGATATCCTGGCCCCAGTTGCCGGTGACGACGGAATCGGCGCCCGATGCCTTGATCTTGGCGATGTAGGGGGCGAAGTCGGTGATCTTCAGCAGCGGATGCAGTTCGTCGCCGACGATCTGGACGTCAGGACGCTTGGCCGCCAGCATCTTGCGGGCTTCGGTGCGGACCGACTGGCCGAACGAGTAGTCCTGATTGATCAGGTAGACTTTCTTGATCGACGGCGTGTCCTTCATATAGTTGGTGAGCGCTTCCATCTTGATGTCCGAGTTCGCATCCCAGCGGAAATGCCAGTAGTTGCACTTCTCGTTGGTCAGGCTCGGATCCACCGCGGCATAATTGAAATAGAGCATTTCCTTGCCGGGGTTGCGGGTATTGTGCTTGAGCACGAATTCCGACAGCGCCGCCGCAACCGACGATCCGTTGCCCTGCGTGATGTAACGAATGCCGGCATCCGCTGCCTTCTGCGCCTGGATCAGGCTCTCCTGCGGATTGGTCTTGTTGTCGAACGGCACGATCTCGACCTTCTGGCCAAGGATGCCGCCGTCGGCGTTGATCTGGTCGGCGAGATACTGGAATGTCTTCAAGCCACCTTCGCCGACGCTGGCGCCGCCACCGGAAAGCGGATCGATATAGCCGATCTTCACGGTGTCCGCCGCGCTCGCGGGGGTGCCGAAGACCGGCAAAGCCAGCACTGGCAACGCCAATGCGGCAAGCATGAGTTTACGCATATCTTTTTTCTCCCTGAAGTGATCGGTTCTGTTCGAACGGCGAAAATGCCATCCGCGCGCGAAAGAGTAAATGACTTCGTTGACCAGGTTCTGCGACGAGCGTTAACGGACCGAGCGTTGGCGTGACGGACACTGATGCGACCGGCATCGATGCGGCAGTTGTCGAAACGAAAAGCCTTCAAACCAAAGATATTCAAGCGCCGTGATCGGATAGCGATGTCGTTTCTATTCGTGATCGGACGGATGCTTCGCGTGTTGTCGACATGATCTGCAGTTGAATCGGACGGACACGGGAAGGTGAGTTGGGCCCCGAGGTTCCGATTGTCGAATTCTGGCTGGTGGAATTCGACACGCGACCCGATCAGGCCGCGCCCTTCACGGCTGCGGCCTTTTGCTCCTCCTCGTCATACAATTCCTTCTTCGAGAGTTTGCCGACGGCCGTTTTCGGCAGTTCTGCCCGAATCTCCATGCTTCCGATCATCTCGTGCTTGCCGAGCTTGTCCTTCAGGAACGTCTTCAGTTCATCGAGCGTGAAAACAGCCGCGCCGTTCTTGAGTTTGATGAAGGCCTTCGGCGACTGGCCGCGATATTCGTCGCGGATACCGATGACGCTGACTTCCTCGACCGATGGATGCGCGTAGATTGCTTCCTCGATGGTGCGGGGATAGACGTTGAAGCCGCCGCACAGCAGCATGTCCTTGGTGCGGTCGACGATATAGACGTAGCCGTCCGCGTCCATGTATCCGACGTCGCCGGTCCGCATGAAGCCGTCCTCGGTCATGATGGCGGCGGTGGCGTCGGGGCGCTTCCAGTAGCCTTTCATGACATTGGCGCCGCGAATGCACAATTCACCGCGCTCGCCGAGCGGAACGTAAGTTTTGCCGTCGTCGACACTGAGGAATTTGATGGTGATGCCGGGGCTCGGCACGCCGCAGGAGCCGGGCCTCGGTGTGTTCACCGTCGGCGTGAAGGTGCCGGTGGGCGAGGTTTCGGTCATTCCCCAACCTTCGGCGAGGTTGCAGCCGGTCAATTTCTCGAAGCTCTGCTGCACTTCCAGCGGCAACGGGGCGCCGCCCGAGTTGCACCACTTCAGCGAACTGAGGTCGGCGGCGGCGGAGGCCGGATGGTTGATCACGGCAACGAACATGGTCGGCACGCCGGGGAAGGCGGTGATCTTCTTTTCCGCGAGATCGCGAACGATCGCATCGGCATCGAACCGCGTGTGCAGCACCAGTTCGGCACCGATCCGGATTCCCAGCAGCATGTTCACGGTGAGCGCATAAATGTGGAACGGCGGCAGCACCGCGAGAACGCGCTCCTTGCCGAGTTCCAGCACCGGCGGATCGGTGCGGGTGGTTTCCAGGCATTGATGCGTGGCCGCCGAAAGATTGGCGTGGGTCAGCATCGCGCCTTTCGGCAGTCCGGTCGTTCCGCCGGTATATTGCAGAACGGCGATGGCATTGGCCAGATCGGCGATCGGATAGCTGCGATAGCTGCCATCGTTGTCGAGCAAGGTCTGGAACGTGACATGCTTGTCGTCAGTCGGGACATCGACGGTCTGCCTGGCGGCGCGCATCTGCGCGGCCACGGCATCGGGATTGCCCGTCATCTCGGCGATATTGCCGACGATCAGTTTCTTGAGCCGGGTATGTCCCACCAGCCGCGCCATCTGCGGATAGAGGGCAGGGAGATCGAGGGTGACGAGAAAGTCCGTCTCGCTGTCGTCGATCTTGTGTTCGAGCACCTTCTCCGCATCGAGCGGTGAATAATTCACCAGCGTTCCACCGGCCTTCAGAATGCCGAACAGGCTCACGAGGTAATGCGGCGTATTCGGCAGATAGAGGCCGACGTGAACGCCTGGCTTGACGCCGAGTTTCTGAAAGCCGAGGGCCGCGCGGTTCGCAAGGTCGTCGAGTTCGCGATAGGAGATTTTCCGGCCCATGAAGTCGGCGGCCGGATGATCTGGCCATGCCGCCGCGGCGTCCTCGAGAATTTGCTGAACCGGCATGACCGGAATGTCGGCATCCCATTTCACGCCCTGTGGATAGGATTTCACCCACGGTTGTTCGCCCATCGTCTCCTCCATTCGCGCGCCCGACCGAATTGTTTCGTTCTTGTGCTTGCGCGATCGCTTACGTTGCGTTCGATCATCAAAGACTAAAACGAAGTCGGAGCGCAATAACAAAGTGAATCGGTCGTCAAATACGCCTGTCAGGTGATAATCGACCGGCATCAAAGGACGCGAAATCCCGTAAAATACAGGCGATTGCGTCACCGCTCTCGTTTCCGGCGACGCATCGCGCGGAATGTGTCCGATATTCACCCTCGATTGCGGAACGGTTTCGCTGAAGCTTCAACCGTCGATGGATTTTGGTGCGCGAGGATGGATGCTTGCAGCACGAGAACGCAGCCGTCGCGGTTCACGCATTGCGCTTCCCCGTTCTCGTGATCGAGCGATCCTTGAGCCGGTTATCATACGGTGAGCCGTCCCGCCTTTAGAGCTTATCCAGTCAATTCGGTCCGCCGACGGCTTGTCGCGTCCGGCAATCGATGTAAGATATATAAAGAATATATCTTTTATCTGAACTCAAACCCCGAGGATGCGCGGTAGCTCATTCGCCCGTTATCGAAGGACCGGAGCGCTCGTGTGCAACAGCTTCGCGACGCGCACCCGCGTTGGTCGGACATCGTCAACCATGAAGGATACCCAATGATCAGATCGACAATCGCCGCGTTCGGATTTGCAGTGCTCATCGCGATCCCGGCCGGCGCGCAGGCGCAGAGCCTGATTACGCTGGATGCAGCGGCGGTCAATGCGCTGCCGGCAAAAACGTCGCCGGAGAAAATCACCATGCGGGCGTTCCTGCAGGGCGGCGACGTCGTCTCGGCACGGGTGTCGCTGCCCGCCAATACGGAGATCGCACCGCATCCGCATCCGGCCGGCAAGGTCGCCATCGTCACGGTGCTGTCGGGAGACTTCAAGGTCGGTCTCGGCGACAAGTTCGACGAGGCCGGACTGAAAACCATCGCGCCCGGTGGCGTTATCGTCTTCCGCGAGACTGATCCCAAGCATTTTGCCCGCACCGGCAACGGCCCCGTTGAATTGCTGCTGGTCGCTGCACCGAAAGCGATGGTCGCGCCGACCTGGCTGGGCGGCAAGTAGTTTGCGTTCGCGGCCTCAATCCTGCGTCTGGCAGACGTCGACCCATTCGGCGGCGGTCAGTTCGGCCATGCGTTGCGGCGCGATGCGCACCGCGCTGTTGGTCGAACCGGCGGCCGGCACGACGACGTCGAAAGCCTGCAGCGAAATGTCGCAATAGACCGGCAGCGGCGTTTTCAGCCCGAACGGACAGACGCCGCCGACCGGATGGCCGGTGATGTCGACGACTTCCTCGGCGCCGAGCATGCGCGGCTTGGCGCCGAACGCCGTCTTGGCTTTCTTGTTGTCGAGCCGAGCGGTGCCCTTGGTCACCACCAGCACGTAGCGGTCGCCGACCCGCAGCGACAGTGTTTTGGCGATTTCTTCCGGCTTGACGCCGAAGGCTTCGGCGGCGAGCGGCACCGTGGCCGAACTCTTGTCGGACTCGATCACTTCGAATTCCGGAGCATGAGCCTGGAAAAATGCGCGGACGGATTCAACGCTCATAGTCGGTTTCCGTAAGTGTGTGATGAAAGGATCAATCGGCGGCGACGAGCTTCGGCAGGTCGGACAGCGCGGCGATGCGATGGTCGGGTTCGACCCCGAGTTCGTCCATCTGCATCCGTAATGCCTTGAACATGGTTAGCGGCGCCACGAGGTCGGTCCTGGCGCATTCGCGCGCCATCGCCTCCGGCGTCACGCGCTCGATCCATGCGACGCGCAGGCCGAATGCCTTGGCGCCGCAGGCGTCCCACGGGTTCGACGAGACGAACAGCACGTCGGCGGGCGCGACGCCGAGTTTCTCCTCGATCAGCACATAGGCGTCGCGGTGCGGCTTGAAGATGCGTTTGGCATCGACGCTGATGGTGGCGTCGAGAACCGTGTCGAGACCGCTGTTGCGCACCAGTGCGTTCAGCATGTCGCTGCTGCCGTTGGAGAGGATCGCCAGCTTGCGGTCGCGCATGGCATCCAGCGCCGCGCGCGCGTCGAGATAAAGCTCGAGATGGAGATACTTGTCCATGATCCGCGCGAAGGCGGCATCGTCGCGGGGCAGGCCGAGGCAGCGCAGCGTATAGGCCAGCGCGTCGCGGGTGATCGCGGAGAAATCGGCATAGCGGCCCATCAGCGAACGCAGCCAGCTATATTCGAGCTGCTTGATCCGCCAGATTTGCGTGATCATGTCGCCATGGCCGGGGAAGGTTTCCTCGGTAATGGCGGCGACCGATTGCACGTCGAACAGCGTGCCATATGCATCGAAAACGACCGCCTTGATGGTCACCGATATTCTCCTTCGCGGATGGAAGCTGCGCCGCGCCGATCCGTTGTTGCCTCGTTTCGTCATGCGTTTCAAGAACCCGCTGTGGCTGTAGCCGTGCATTCGCGTCGCTTGTGCTCCGTGGCGGCTTGGTTACGCTGGCGCAAGAATTTGCCGAACAAGAAGCGGATCAGGGGGCATTGCATGAGCGGGGTGGCGTTCGATCTTCCGGAGGATGTGACTGCGGTGCGCGATGGCGTGTTGCGCTTCGTTGAATCGCAGGTCGCGCCACGGCTGGAACGGCAGCATGCGCTGCTGGAAGATCAGCGCCGGCTCTATGACGAGACGGGGCGCTATACCCCGGAGGTGCGCGCGCTGATCCGCGAGGTGCGGATGCTGTCGGCGGAGGCAGGTTTTTACGCGATGTGCGCGCCGACCGAACTGGGCGGCGGCGGTCTCGGCCATCTGGTCTATTACGTCGCATGGGAGGCGATCTATCGTCGGCTCGGCGGGCAGGGCACCGTGATCCCGTGGGTGATCGCGCATTGGGCGTTCGGGCCGAGCCGTTTGCTCACGCAAGTGACCGATGAAGCCCGCAGCCGCTGTCTCGCCGGCATGATGAGCGGCGAGACGTCGATGTGCTTCGGCTTGTCCGAGCCTGGTGCCGGCTCCGACGCCAGCATGATCCAGACCCGTGCGGTGAAGACCGAAAGCGGTTGGCGCATCACCGGCCGCAAGCTGTGGACCAGCAACGCGCCGACCGCCGAATGGTGCATCGTGTTCGCGATCACCGATGCGGAGAAGGCCGCGCGCAAGGCCGGTGGCATCAGCGCGTTTCTGGTGCCGACCGACGCGCCGGGCTTTTCGGTGGAAAGCGTGGTGCGGCTGTTCGGCCATGCCGGCGGCCACGAGGGCGCGCTGGTGCTGGAAGATGTCAAAGTTGCGCCGTGGCAGTTGGTGGGACAACTGAACGAGGGCTTCAAGCTCGCGCTTTACGGCGTCTCGCTCGGCCGCGTCTACAATTCCGCGCGCGCGGTGGGGCAGGGACGCTGGGCACTGGAGATGGCGCTCGACTACGCCAAGCAGCGCGAGGCGTTCGGCCACGTCATCGCCGACTATCAGGGCGTGTCGCTGCCGCTGGCGCAAGCCGCGACCGAACTGCACGCCGCGCATCTGATGGGGCTGAACGCCGCGATGCTGCTCGATCAGGGCGACAAGGCGGTGAAGGAATTGTCGATGGCCAAAGCCTATGCGGTGCAGGCCGGCTTCCGCGCGGTGGATCGCGCGATGCAGACCCATGGCGGCATGGGACTGACCAACGAGGTTGGTCTTGTGCATGCGTGGCACGACCTGCGCATCGTCAACATCGCCGACGGCACCAACGAAATCCTCGCGCGTACCATCGCGCAGCGGTTGCTCGCCGGCGACGTCGAACTGTAGTGCGATCTACATCCCGAGCAGCTTGCGCGCGTTGGCCTTCAGGATCTTCGGCCGCACCTCGTCGCGGATGTCGATCTTGGAAAAGTCCGACAGCCAGCGGTCCGGCGTGATCACCGGCCAATCCGAGCCGAACAGCATCTTGTCCTGCAACAGCGTGTTGGCGTAGCGCACCAGGATCGGCGGGAAATATTTCGGCGACCAGCCCGACAGGTCGATGTAGACGTTAGGCTTGTGGGTCGCGACCGACAGCGCTTCTTCCTGCCAGGGGAAGGACGGATGCGCGAGGATGATTTTCATTTCGGGGAAATCCACCGCGACGTCGTCGATATACATCGGGTTGGAATATTTCAGCCGCATTCCGTTGCCGCCCGGCATGCCGGAGCCGACGCCGGTTTGCCCGGTGTGGAACAGCGCGATCGAGCCGGCTTCGGCGATCGCTTCATAAAGTGGATAGGCCATGCGGTCGTTGGGGTAGAAGCCCTGCATGGTGGGATGAAACTTGAAGCCCTTGATGCCGTGGTTCTCGATCAGGTTGCGCGCTTCGCGCGCGCCGACCCTGCCCTTGGCGGGATCGATGCTGGCGAACGGGATCAGCACGTCGGAATTCTGCGCCGCCAGTTCGGCCATCTCGTAATTGTTGTAGCGGCGGAAGCCGGTTTCGCGCTCGGCATCGACCGGGAAGATCACGGCCGCGATGTTCTTGGCGCGATAATAGGCGGCGGTTTCCGGCACGGTCGGCGGATGCTTGTGCGGTGACTTGAAGTATTCCGCCATCGCCGCCTGGAAATCGTCATAGCCGTCGTCGCCATGGGTGCCGCAGGGTTCCTCGGCATGAGTGTGGATGTCGATGGCGATGACGTCGTCGAGATTCGGCATGGTCGCTCCCTCGGGCGCGCCCCTGAAAGGGCGTCGGCAGAATAGTTATATAACATAATCAAATCGGGGTGGGGCGTAAAGCGCCTTCCGCTGGAGACCGGCGCGCCGGGTGCGCATGGCAGCGTTCGGTTCCATTTTGTAGGGTGTCAGGTCCGGCAGCAAAATCCCCGGATTGGCCGCCGCCGAACATTGACAGATGCGGCGGGGGTGCATTAGAACGCAGCCGTCCCGCACGGCTCGGCCGCTGGCGGGTTTATCCCGTTATTTGCCAGATTCGGCCTGTCGCACACGGCCTTTCAAAACGCTGTAGGATTGTCCCATGAAAGTCCGTAACTCATTGAAATCGCTGCGCAGCCGCAACCGGAACAACCGCCTCGTGCGCCGCAAGGGTCGCGTTTACGTGATCAACAAGGTGCAGCGCCGGTTCAAGGCGCGCCAGGGCTAAGAGCCCGGCTGCGGACGGCTTTGGCACGCCAAGCCGTTTTTCCTGATTTCGCTTCCCTGTTTTCGAAGGCTGAGCCGCGCGGCGTACCATTCGCCGGGCGGCTTTGTCGTCTTTTCAGCGCCACAACTCATGGCTAGATTTCGGCGATGTTCGTGAAAGCGCTTTTGCGATTCTCTGTTGTCGGCCGTTTCGGCTGCGGCGTCGTGGCTGCATTGATGCTGGTGGCCGCGTCCGTCGCCGTGCAGGCGCAGGAATCGCGGCCCGCGCCGGAGAAGCCGCTCGACCGGCAACTCGAGAAGCCGCCGGAGCCGCCATCCAAACTGCCGACGATCAAGGCCGACCGCACGCGCGGGCTGGATTTCCTGTTGGGCGCGCTGAAGGCGGCGCCTGATGAGGCCAGCGCCAAGCACGTCGAGGCGCGGATCTGGGCCCAGTGGATGGCGACGCCGAGCGACACCGCGCAACTGTTGATGGCGCGGGTGAAGGCCGCGGTCGATGCCAAACAGTTCGATGTCGCGCTCGAATTGCTCGATGCGCTGGTCAAGCTGCGTCCCGACTACACCGAGGCGTGGAATCGACGGGCGACGGTCTATTATCTCAAGGATGATTATGATCGCGCCTTGCACGATATCGAGCAGGTGCTGGCGCGCGAGCCGCGCCATTTCGGGGCGCTGGCCGGGCTCGGCATGATCATGCGGGATCTCGGCGACGACAAGCGCGCGTTGGACGCCTTCCGCAAGGCGCTGGCGATCAATCCGCATCTCGACAAGATCCCCGATCTGGTCAAGACGCTCACCGAGAAGGTCGAAGGCCGCGATATTTGATCGCGGTCTCCGACGATACGCGTCACGGGCCGAAGCGCCCTGTTCATGCCGGAATCACGTATCAAGACAGCGCCGGCTTTCGGAATCGTCCAGCGTATCTCAATCGCGAAGCATTTTGGCTGTCGCATAGGAGCTTTCGTGTCGCGAAAGGTTTTGCCTCTGATCGTCGTCGGGTTGCTGCTGATGGCAGGCCCCGCTCTGGCTCAGAAAGGCGCAGCTTCCGCTCCGGCCGCTGCACAGGTCTCGAGCGACGCACTGACGCCGGAGCAGGCGCGCCGCGCGCTCGAGACATTGCAGGACGACGCCAAGCGCGCGCAGATGATCGATACGCTGCGCGCCATCGCCAAGACCGCGCCTGCCAACAAGACCGCGCCTGCGAATACGACGCCGCCGCCCGCGGCCGCGTCATCAGGCAGTCCTGAGGCCGCCGCACCGGCCGCGCCGCCAGCCAAGCCGGACGCCGCACCCGAAAAGCCGGCGCTGCCGACACTCAACGCCGACAGCCTCGGCGCGCAATTGCTGCTGACGATTTCCGGCTGGGTTGCGGATGCGACGCGCGAAGTGACGTGGGCCGCGCGCAGCGTGACGCATTTTCCGGCGATGTGGTACTGGCTGGTGCGCACCACCACGGATCCCGTCTACTACAATTTGTTGCTCGATATCGCGTGGAAGTTTGTGCTGGTGTTCGGCGCCGCTTTTGCAGTCGAGTGGCTGCTGCTGTGGGTCTTGCGTCGGCCGCTCCGTGCGCTCGAAGCACGCATCCCGCGTGTGGCGAAACCTCCCGCGCCGACCGTTACGATGTCCGACCCGCCGTCCTCGGCGGAGGACCTTGCGACGGAGTCCAATCCCTATCGACGTCGCCTGAAACTGGTGCGGGCGTGGCAATCGTTGTTGCGCCTGCCTTATGTGCTGGCGCGACTGGCGCTGGAACTGGTGCCGGTGCTGGCGTTTGTCGCTGTCGCTGCATTGATGCTGGGCGCTGTCGCTGCATTGATGCTGGGCACGCAAATTAGCGACGTCACCATCGCGCGACTGGTGATTTTGGCTATCATCAACGCCTATGCGCTGTGTCGTGCCTTGATCTGCGCGGTGCGGGCGCTGATCGGTCCGCTCGGCGTGTTCTCCACGCGCGAGGAAACCGCTGCCTATGTCGAGGTCTGGACCCGGCGCATCGTGACGGTGGCGGTCGCCGGCATCACCTTCGCCAATGTCGCGCTGCTGCTCGGCCTGCACCACGTCGGCTATGTCGCGATGCTGCGTCTGGTGATGCTCGCGGTTCATCTCTTGGTGGTGGTCGTCATCCTGCAATGCCGTGCGCCGGTGGCCCGCGTCATCCGCGCCAAGCGCGATCAGAAGGGCGCTTTCGCGACCACGCGCAATCGCGTCGCCGGTCTGTGGCACTACGCCGCCATCTTCATCGTGATGGCGCTGTGGGTGGTGTGGGCGCTGAACATTCGCGACGGCTATACGCTGCTGCTGCAATATGTCGTCGGCACCATCGCCGTGGTGCTGGTGGCGCGGCTATTGCTGATCGTGCTGCTCAGCCTGGTCGATCGCGGCTTCCGCATCAACGCCGATATCCTGCAACGCTTTCCCGGACTGGAGACGCGAGCCAACCGCTATCTGCCGCTGCTGCGGCGCGCTGCCTCCTGGGTGGTCGCCGCGCTCGCCGTCGTGGCATTGTTGCAGGTCTGGGGCGTGGACACCGTCGTATGGTTCTATGGCGGCCAGATCGGCAGCCGTCTGCTGTCGGCTGTCGTCACCATGGGCATCGCCGTCGTGGTGGCGGTGGCGGTCTGGGAAGCGACCAACGCCCTGATGGATCATCAACTGGCGGCGTTGACCCGCGATGGGCATGCGGCGCGCGTGGCGCGACTGCGTACCTTCCAGCCGATGCTGCGCACCACGTTACTGTGCGTCATCTTCACGGTGGTGGCGCTGACCGCGCTGAGCGAGATCGGGGTCAATATCGCACCGCTCTTGGCCGGCGCCGGCATCGTCGGCATCGCGGTGGGCTTCGGTTCGCAGAAGCTGGTGCAGGATCTGATCACCGGGCTGTTCCTGCTGCTCGAGAATGTGGTGCAGGTCGGTGATTTCGTCACAGTCTCGGGTCTCAGCGGCACGGTGGAGAACGTCTCGATTCGCACCATCCGGCTGCGCGCCAGCGACGGTTCGGTGCATATCGTGCCGTTCAGCGCGGTGACCAGCGTCACCAATGCCAGCCGCGGCGCGGGCAACGCGTCGGTCAATGTCAGCGTTTCCTACAAGGAAGATACCGACCGGGTCGGCCAGTTGCTCAAGGACATCGTCAAGGAGATGCGCGAGGAGGCCGAATACAAGCCGCTGATCCGCAGCGATCTCGAACTGTGGGGTGTCGACAAGGTCGATGGGATGATGGCGACCCTCGTCGGGCAGATCCGTTGCACTCACGGCGGGCGCTGGCCGGTGCAGCGCGAATTCAACCGCCGCATGAAGCTGCGCTTCCAGGACAACGGCATCGAAATCGCCAGCAACAGCCAGACGATCCTGTTGCAGGCGCCGGTCCCGGTGGAGATCGAGATGCCGTCGTCGTCGCAACGCCGCGCGGCGGGGTAGGATCTTACGTAAGACGGCTTACACCGGTCTCTCCGTGGTCATGGCCGGCCATAGCCGTTCATCGAATGGCTATAGCCGGCCATGACCAATGATGCGGAATGTATCGTGTCTCAGTAATTCTCCGTCAGATATTCGACGATCTTCGGAATGTCGGCGTCGTCGATCGGCGCGCCGTAGACCTTGATCATCTTGTTGACCTCGGCGGTCCAGAAATCCTTCTTGAATTTCGGGCCGCGCGGCTGGGTCTGGACGTAGTCCGACGAGTGGCATGCCGTGCAGTTGTTCATCACCACCTCGCGGTTGGTGCCGGGCTTGAAGGCGGCGGTTTCGTCCGGCAGCGCGATCTTGAGCGGCTTGGCTTGAGCGATAGCGGCAAGGCCAATACCAGCCGTAAGCGTGAGTGCAGCGGCGGCGAGGCGCATCGATGCTGTCATGATCATTCTCCTCAGGCTGCCGTGACGCGGACCGTTTCGACGACGTTGCGCAGATATCCGGCCGGATTCCACAACGCCTGCATCGGCTGCATCTTGCCGTCGTTGCTGGTGGCGCGGACTTTCAATTCGTGCGCGCCGGCCGGCAGTTTGACGGTGGCGTGCCATTCACGGAACGAGTAGTTGCCGAGATTCTTGCCGAGTTTGGTCGGCAGCCAGGTCTTGCCGCCGTCGATCGACACCGCGACCTCCTTGATGCCCTTGCCGCCGTCGAAGGCGATGCCTTTCAGCCGCGTCTCGCCGGCTTTCACCTTGGCGCCGTCCTGCACGTTGGTGATGAACGAGCGCACCGTGAAGCGGTTGATCGGCACGGTGGATTTCGGCGGCGTGCCCGGCTCGACGCAATTGCAGTCGTTATCGGGAATGCGATAGGCGGTCTTCATCCAGAAATTGTCATAGACGCTGTCGATGACGGTGATTTCGTTGAGGTGCTTGACCCAGTAGGTACCGTAATAGCCCGGCACCACGAGGCGCACCGGGAAGCCGTTGAGCATCGGCAGATCCGTGCCATTCATCGCATAGGCCAGCATCACCTCGCCGTCGCGGGCGTGATCGAGGTCGAGCGCTTTGGCGAAGTCTGGGGTCTTGTCGCTCACCGGGCCGTCGAGGCCGCCGAACACCACCTGCTTCGCGCCGGCCTGCACGCCGGCCTTCTCCAGCACGGTCTTGAGCGGCACGCCTTTCCATCGCGCGTTGCCCATGGCGCCGTTGCCGGACTGGCCACCGGCGACGCGCGGCGTCGAGAAGCCACGGCTGTTGCCGGAACATTGCGTCACCGCGACGATTTCCTTGGCCGACATCTTCCTGAGATCGGCCAGCGACAGCTTGAGCGGCTTGTCGACCTTGCCCCTCACTTCGATAGTGAATTTCGCGGGATCGATCTCGAGAGGAATGTCGGCGAGGTGATAGCGCACGAAAAAGGCGTCGTTCGGAGTGATGACACCCTCGTTGTAGACGGAGAACGGCGTCTCGAGTTGCGGCGGGCGGCTGGTCTGCAAGATCATCGGTCGCTTCTGCGGATACTTTGCCATCGGTCGCTCGCCGTTCTCGAACGGCAACGTGACGGTTTCGGCGAGAGCGCTGATCGAGCCGAAAAGTGATCCGGCACCCAGAGTGGCAACGGTCGCGGTGGTGCCCGCGAGCAGACGACGTCTGTCGAGCATGGTCGTTCTCCTTGGTGGACGCGCAGTCCATTTTCCAACGATCCGATCTTGATGGTTCGGCATCGTCTCCAACTTCGCGCTGACAACCGGACAGGAGATCAGCTTTCGAAGCCGCTTGGAGAATCGGAAGCATGATCCTGGCGCAGGTGCTTCGCAAGCATAAGAATCCGCAAGGAGCCATGCGTGGCGTGGAGGTATCAGACGTCGACGTCGCTGCTCGGCCCGACATAGGCGATGCGCAACATGTTGGTCGCGCCCGGCGTACCCAGCGGCACGCCGGCGACGATGATGACGCGCTGGCCGGCCTTGGCGAAACCATCGCGGAACGCGATGCTGCCGGCGCGGTCGACCATATCGTCCTGATCATGCGCGTCTTCGGCGACCACGCAATGCACGCCCCACACCAACGATAGCTTGCGGCCGGTGGCGAGGCTCGGCGTGATCGCCACCACCGGCGGCTTCGGGCGCTCGCGCGCGACGCGCAGGCCGGTGGAGCCGGAACTGGTCCAACAGATGATCGCGGAGAGTTCGAGCGTCTCGGCGATCTGCCGCGCGGCGTCGGCGATGGCATCGCCCACCGTCGCTTCAGGTTCGGGACGTTGCGCGGTCAATACGCCGCGATAGGTCGGGTCGCGCTCGACCTCCTCGCCGATGCGATTCATGGTGGAGACCGCTTCGACCGGAAATTTTCCGGCGGCGGATTCCGCCGACAGCATGATGGCATCGGCGCCTTCATAGACCGCGGTGGCGACGTCGGACACTTCCGCGCGGGTCGGCACCGGCGACTGGATCATCGATTCCAGCATCTGCGTTGCCACGACCACGGGCTTGCCTGCCTTGCGCGCCATGCGCGTCATCTGTTTTTGCAGACTTGGCACGCGCTCGACCGGCAGTTCGACGCCGAGATCGCCGCGCGCCACCATCAGCGCGTCGCAGACCTCCATGATGTCGGCGAGGCGTTCGATGGCCTGCGGCTTCTCGATCTTTGCCATCACCGATGCGCGGCCCCGGATCAGTTTCTTGGCCTCGATCACGTCCTCGGCACGCTGCACGAACGAGAGCGCCACCCAGTCGATGCCGGCGACCAGCGCGGCTTCGAGATCGGCGCGATCCTTCGGCGTCATCGCCGATGTCGGCAGGTCGGTATCCGGCAGGCTGACGCCCTTGCGATCCGACATCCTGCCGCCGATCACCACGCGGGTGACGGCATGGTCGGGCGTGGCATCCTCAACGATCAGGCGCACCTTGCCGTCGTCGAGCAGCAGGGCGTGACCGGGTTTCAGCGCGGCGAGGATTTCCGGATGCGGAAGCTGGACCCGTGTTGCATCCCCCGGCTCCTTGCTGGAGTCGAGCGTGAAGCGTGCGCCGTTGTTGAGTTGTATCGCGCCGTCGGCGAACGAGCCGAGGCGGAGCTTGGGCCCCTGAAGATCGACGAGGATGCCGATCGGGCGGCCGTAGCTGCCTTCGACATTGCGAATGTTGGCCACCAACTCGCGCATCTTGTCATGCGGCGTGTGGCTCATGTTGATGCGAAAGACGTCGGCGCCCGCTTCGAACAGCCGCCGGATCATGGTGCTGTCGGAGGAGGCGGGGCCAAGCGTGGCAAGGATCTTGATGCGGCGCAGCCGTCTCATTGTTTGGTTCCGGGCAGGTTCGCCGGCGGCAGACCGGGGGCTCCCGGCGTCGTAGTGTGCGGGGCGTTCGGCAATCCCGGCAGCGGGCCGGGCGCGGCTCCGTTGGGATTCTGTTGGCCGGCTTCGGTCAATTGGACGGTCCATGAGCGTTGTTCGCCAGTGTCGACTTCGAAAAAGCCGGTGCGGTCGAAGCCGCGCGCCAGACAGTTCTCCGTGCCCCTGATGGTGAATTCCTTGTCGCGCGAGCACATGAAGGCCTGGCCGGACCATTCGCCGCCGCGGTCGTAATCGAGAGCATAGATATAGTAGTAGCGCGCGATCAGCGTTCCTCGTAGCAGGGTTTCGCAACTGCGCGAAGACACGTTCCACCAGCCTTCGGTCACCCAGCCCTCGGCATCCTTGTAGCCGAGCGCGATGCCGACGCGGCTCGAGGTGTTGTTGCACAGCCGGAAATCCGCGTGCGCCGGCGCGGTCCACCAGCACATGGCGAACACCATCGCGCATATCGGGATGGCCGCGCGCAGGCGGCGACGGATCGGGTGGCGGCGAGGAGAATCGTCTCGGGTCATCCGTTCAGGCTATATCAAATCATTGCCGGCTTGGCGCGCGCCACGGGGCCGGCTCAACCGATGGTGACCGGACCGGCACGCGCGATGGCCGGTGCGGAGCATTGCGTGCCGGCGATTTTGACATATCAACCTGGAAAAATCCGTGACAGGCCCCATTTTGGGTTAACGTCCTCGTGGCTTGAATGTGATCGGGCCACCAGTTTCAGAACGAGAGTTACATCATGGCGATCGACGACAAAACCACCACTGAACTGGAAGCTGCCGTATTCCGCCGCCTGGTGGCGCATCTGCGCGAGCGAACCGACGTGCAGAACATCGACCTGATGAATCTCGCGGGCTTCTGCCGCAACTGCCTGTCCAACTGGATGAAGGACGCCGCCGACGCCAAGGGCGTCGCGCTGAGCAAGGACGAAAGCCGCGAGGCGGTCTACGGCATGCCTTACGAGACCTGGAAGGCGAAGCATCAGGGCAGCGCCACGCCGGAGCAACTCGCCGCCATGGCCAAGGCCCAAACCAAGGCGCAAAGCGGTCATTGAGGCAACACACAATAGCGGCGTGCATGGCCCCGCCGTTTTTCTTCTGTGGGGCCGCTGTGGATGAGCCGGATGCTGCCTTGACGAAAGGCGCGCTACTCATGAGTGTCGCCCAGCAATGCGGTGCGCTTCCCGCCTCCGCCAAATCATATTCAATTCAGTAGGAGTACACGATGGCCACCGCAGCCGCCGTCAAGGACGAGCCCGCGACCCGCTTTGCCAAGGATCAGCTCAAGGCCATCATCGAGCGTATCGAGCGGCTGGAAGAAGAGAAAAAGGCGATCTCGGACGACATACGAGACGTCTATGCCGAGGCCAAGGGCAACGGCTACGACGTCAAGGCGCTGCGCACCATCGTGCGGATGCGCAAGCAGGACGCCAACGAGCGCGCCGAGCAGGAAACCATTCTGGAGACCTATCTCCAGGCGCTGGGGATGCTCTGAGGTAACTCATCTTTCCAAAGACGTCGGACGACCGCGCGGATCAAATCCGCGCGTGACGCGTACTGGCGACGTCAGTTTCAGGAAATTCTAGCGCAGCGCGGCGGTCTGGAACGCGACCGTCGGCAGGCTGGCGACAGCGGTGCCGGTGAAGCGGTCGCAGACCATGTCTGGCTGCGGGTCGCTGGAGAAACTCACCGCGACAGTGGTTTGCGGCTTCACGAAGTGGATCCGCATCGCCGTCATATCCGGCTCGCCAAATACGGTCGAGGACATCGCCGTGGTCGCGCTCGGCGACAGGATCATCGCGCGCATCCAGACGGTGCCGCCCTTGGCGGCGGACGCCAGCCGTGTCGATACCGTGATCCGGCCATCGCGACCCTGACGACCCTTCGCCACCACGGAGGTTACGTCATTGACGGACATGGGATTGTGTTTGGCGTGGCGCGGCCGCAGGGGCCGCGGAATCGGCGCGCTGGCGGCGACGATATGCGTGCGATCGAGCGGGGAGGGGACAGGAGCGAAAGCAAGGGCATTAAAGGCGTGGTCGATGCTGGCGGTCGGCTGCGGATCGACGGCCTTGGACAGCGCCTGTCGTGCGCTGATGGCGGCAACCTGCGCCGGCGTCGCTTGCTTCGGCTTGGCCGGCGGCGTGTCGCCCCAGAAGCCGCGCGAATTGATGATGTCTGCGGGCGTTCTGAATTTGGGTTCGGTGCTGGCCGCAGCTTCCTGCTTGGCGGGCGCGGGTGCGGGCACCGGGATAATGTTATCCGCCGAGGCGACCTGATAGCTGGCGGGGATAGCCGGCTTGGCGCGCGGCAGCGGCACCGGCTCCGCCGGAACGGCGGCCGCGGTCACGACAGGAGCGGGCTCAGGTTTGGCGGCGGGGATGTTGCTGGCAGGCGCGTTGTTGGAACGCGCGTCATCGTCTTCGTTGTTGGATTTCGACTTGAAGAGTGATGCGAACAGGTTCTTGGGCTTCTCAAACGATAAATTATCGTCGCCCTTGCCACGCTTCTGGATGTCAGCCAGCGCCAGTTGATAGCCGGCCAGCGGCCTTCCGTCGGAAGGCACATGCACGGTGCGGCCGTGGGGGAAGACGCGGACCAACTGGTCGTGGGTCATGCGCGGCCAATGACGGATGCTGCCGGTGTCGAGATGGACGAACGGCGATCCCGAGGTCGGATAGAAGCCGACGCCGCCGCGTTGCAGGCGAAGTCCGGCGAAACGGATCTGCTCCAGCGGCACGCCGGGAATGAAGAAGTCCATGGCGCGGCCGAGCATATGCTGGCTGTGGCGCGCGACGCCGGTGTGGGCGGAGCGGCGGCGGAGCATGGAGTTGGTGGCGGGAGAGCGATAGGAGGAGATGATCTGAATCGGCTTCTTGCCGTCAACGTCGCGATAAACTTCCCACAGAATGTCGAACAGGTGAGGGTCCATCGTGGTCTGCGCCTGGTTACGCCAGTCGCGCAGGAAGTGATTGAGTTGCTTGAGCGCGGTCTCGTCGTAGCGGCCGTTGCGCTTGTAGGTGACGGTGAGGTCTTCGCCGGAATGGGTGTGGTGGAACGACAGCGTGCGGGTTTCGCGCGATGCGGTGGCGTCATGAACCGAGCCGGCGCCGGCGAGAAGCAGCAGCGACGTCAGACCGATGCCGTAACCGGCTCGTGGCAACGTCAGCGACTTGAAAACGCGTGCGAAACCAACCAGCACGAATGAGCCCACCCAGAGGACGATCAGTCAAAACTCCTTCGCAACCCCATGCAGCGAAAGAGGAATAACGAGGCTTAAATCAGGAGGGTTAATCGAGATTTACCCCCGAACAGGATTGAAGAAATAAACCTAGCCTAGCGAGTATGGCAAAAAATAGCCCTCCGCAGGCTGCGGGGTGGACAATGGTTAACGAAACAGGCTCCGTCGCTATGACGAAGCCTGTTGATATTGTTGATAATTCCGCTGAATCCAGAGGACTCGAATCTAGCGATAAATTCTCCGGCGCTGGTCGTATTGGGCGGCAGGGGGCGGTGTCCGTGTCGGGACACCGAATAGCCGTTCGAAGAAGTTCGGACCACTATCGTAGCCGAACCCACCGCGATCGCTGACCGCGACCGGAAGTTGGGCCCGCGGCCGCGAATAGTTCGGCTGGGCGTGGGCGACCACGGCTTCGAGGTTCTTGTTCTTGGGGTTGCGCAGCAGCGCCTGCATGGCGGCGTCGCGACCGTAGATGTCGCGGCGGATTTGCAGGTGGCCGGCCCCGTCGACGAATGCGGTCTGATAACTGATGTTGACCGGGATCGGTGTCGGGAAATTGATGTTTCGTTCGCTGGTACCATACATCGCGCGGATTTTTTCCGGCGTGTAATGCTCGTTCGGCATCGCGATGTTCAGCAATATGGCCGCGTATTGATCGGGGTTCTGTACCCGCATGCAGCCGTGGCTGAAGGCGCGAACGTCACGCGAAAACAGGCCCTTGTCCGGCGTGTCGTGCTGATACACGAGGAACTTGTTCGGGAAGTTGAAACGCAGGCGCCCCAGCGCATTGCGTTCGCCCGGCGGCTGCGAAATGTGGATGGTGCCGTCCCGGTTCTGCTCCAGTTTCAGCCCCATGCGATCGAGCACGGTCGGGTCTTGCTGGAGGGCCGGAAGATATTCGTTGGTGATAATCGACGGCGGCACGTTCCAGGTGGGATTGACCGTGATGTATTTCATGGTCTCGGTCAGAAGCGGCGTGGCATGTTTGCCGGGTTTGCCGACCACCACGCGAGTCTTCCAGACTTCTGCACCGTTGTGCATCACTTTCAGCGTGAAGTCGGGAATGTTGAGGATGGCATAGGCGTTGCCCAGCGAAGGTGCGCCGAGTTGGCGCGGCAGCCAGCGCCAGCGCTCCATGTTAACGACGATGGTGTCGATATCGCGATCGCGCTTCGGGCTGTTGATCGCCTGAATCGTGCGGTTGCCCAGAATGCCGTCGGCATGCAGGCCATTCTGTGCCTGGAATTTACGAACGGCGGCCGCCACGGTCGCGTCGTAATGCGTGTCGTCGGGATTTTCCGTGACGCCCAGTTTGGCGCGCAGTTGCGGGACACGCGGATCGTCCATCGCCACCGCGTTCTTGCCGACCAGCTTCAGCGCCGGGCCTTCGGGGATCATGGTCACCGGGCCTTCGGACTGGCCGCGCAGTTCGGCGAGCTTGGCACGCAATTCCTTGTAGGGCTTGTGCGGCGGGTTGTAGGCCTGCAGCGCGGCGGACGCGTCTTTCGCCGTCGAGATGTTGGCGAGCACCTCGTTCGGATCGACCGGATGTTCGGGATACTGGATGTCGGCGCTGACCTGCGACCAATGCATCTGGCCGCTTTGCGCCTGTCGTGCGTAGGCGAGCATGCTGGCTGTCAGCTTGAGGTCGGCTTCCGCCAGCGCGTCGGGGCTCGTCGCGGCGGCGAAGTTCGGCACCGGATATTCGGCCGGGTTGAGGCCGTCGGCGGCGGCATCGTTGAGACGCGACGTCACGCTCTTGGCGCGCGCGGTGAGAGCGCCGCCTTCGGTCCACAGCGGCGCGTAGTCGCGCGCGGCGTAGAATTTCTCGACGGTGGCACGCTCGTTCTTGCGATCGAAGAATTTCGCGGCCTGGGTTTCCAGCGCCTCACGCAGCTTGTCGGCAACGGGCTGATCGGCGGGAGCGACCTTGCTGACGGCCTTCACCGGGGCCTCGTCAGCAGGAGACGCGGCCGGCTCCTTGAGCTCCTTGACCTGCTGCGCGGTTTCGGCCGGAGCCGCCGGCGTCGTTACGCTGGCCGCCGGCGCAGTGGCAGGCGTGGTGCTTGCGGTGGTCTCGGTCTTGTCGGCCGACGCGGGCGCGCTCGCCGTGTCTGGCGTTGTCGCTGCGATATCGGCTGCGGTCGGCGGCGGCACGATGCTGGTGTCGGGCACCGGAACCGCGGCATCGATCGCCAGTTCGGTGGTGTCGCTTGCTGCAGGCGCCGTCTGCGCGAATGCGTTCGAGGTCGAAACCGTCAGGAATGTCGCCGCTACGGCCATCAACACGCGGTCAAATCCATATCGGCCAGTCGAGTCGTTCCGCATTCTTTGATCCCTCGGCAAAACTGCCCTGCGTTTGGGAGCAGTTGTGATTTTAAGTCCGCGCAGCGTGTCACGATGACTTTGCCAAAGTGTCAACGCTGCGCGGCTTGTACCGCCCGACGCCGTCACTTCAACTGTCCGCAACATCAACACTGCGGTGAACGCGCGGTTCCGCGATGCAGTCCCGCAAAGAGGCAGCCCCGCACAACAACCCATCGCGGCCACACCGCGATTCATCGGCAGAATACACGCGTGGTGCTCAGGCAACCAGCGCTGCACCGGATGGTTCACGACAAACTGACCGGGAATCCGGTCGTTTGCAACGCGCGCCGCGGCCGGCTGGTCGCTTTTGCGTGTGTATGTCACCGGACCGCAACGGTTCAATCGACATTCACGATTGGTACGATGGCTGCCGTGTGTGACATCCGCGCAACGCCATGATTCTCGACGGCAACACCGTTTGTATCAATGCTGCTTGCCGGATGATTCCATTGCGTCGGACGCAGAGGCGTCGTCGAGCTTTCGGTAAAGCGTTGAGCGCCCGATTTTCAGTCGCCGCGCCACTTCCGACATCTGCCCGCGATAATGCGAGATCGCAAAACGGATGACCTCGCTTTCGATGTCTTCTAAAGGCCGCATTTCGCCCGCGTCGGTGAGCATGGCGAGATATCCGTGCGGGAGCGGTGCAAGGGGTATATCGCTACCCGCCAGCTCCGGCGTGCTCGCATGAACGGCCGGCTCGATCATCAGCGGTTCCCCGACGAAATCGGGGGCACCGAGCGGCGGCGCGGACAACTGGGGAAAGTCAGCGAGCCCGAGTTGATCGCTCTCGCTCATCACCACGGCGCGATAAACCGTGTTCTCCAGTTGCCGGATATTGCCGGGCCAGTCGAGTTGCGCCAGTCGGGCCATGGCTTCGCCGCTGATGCCGGTGATGGTGCGGTTCTCTTCGGCGCAGAACCGCGCGAGGAAATGCCGCACCAGATGCGGAATATCCTCGCGACGGGTGCGCAGCGGCGGCATGGTCAGCGGCAGCACATGAAGACGGTAGAACAGGTCCTCGCGGAAATGCCCGCCCTTGACCTGGTCGAGCAGCCTGCGGTTGGTCGCCGAAATGATCCGCACGTCGACCTTGATGGGGCGGCGGCCGCCGACCGCTTCCACGGTGCTTTCCTGCAAGGCGCGCAACAGCTTCACCTGGGCATTGAGCGGCAGTTCGCTGATTTCGTCGAGAAACAGCGTGCCGCCGGAGGCTTCGACGAATTTGCCGGTGTGGCGCTCGGTGGCGCCGGTGAATGCGCCCTTCTCATGGCCGAACAGGATCGACTCCACCAGATTGTCGGGAATCGCGCCGCAGTTGACGGCGATGAAGGGCTTGCTGGCGCGTTCGCCGCTGCCGTGAATGGCGCGCGCCATCAATTCCTTGCCGACGCCGGATTCGCCTTCGATCAGCACCGGAATGGTGGAAGCGGCGGCCTTGCGCGCCGTGCGCAGCACGGTGGCCATGGCTTCGTTCCGGGTGACGATATCCGCGAAGGTCAGTTTGCCTTCGCGGCTGTGCTTGATGCGCTGGAGTTCGCCTTTCAAAGCACTGGTGTTGAGCGCGTTGCGCAAGGACACCTGCAGGCGTTCGACGCCGACCGGCTTGACGACGAAATCGTGGGCGCCGGCGCGCATCGCCGAGACCACGTTGTCGATGCCGCCATGAGCGGTCTGCACGATGACGGGGATGTTCAGCCCGGCCTCGCGTATCCCGCTGAGCACGCCCATGCCGTCGAGGCCGGGCATCACCAGATCCAGCACCACGGCATCGATCGGGGTTGCGTCCGGGTCGGTCAGCCGCGCCAGCGCGGCGTCGCCGCTGTCGACCACGACGGCCTCGTAGCCACCCCGCTGCACCATGTTTTCCACGAGACGGCGCTGCACGGCGTCGTCGTCGGCGATCAAAATCGTGGCAGCCATGGTACTCCCCGCGCGGAACAACTATCTGTTTCGAATCGGGGCACTCTCACCGATGCCGATTAACGCGCTCTTAAGACTTGTCATCAGGATGCCGCTTCTTTGTGCCGTCTTGCGAGGCGGTGACAAAAAAGCCAACCTTTCGACGAAACACACCTGACGGATTGAATTTCATGGCCTCGCGTTCTTCCTCGACCCTCCGCAAATCGGCTTCCCGGCGCGCCACGAGCGCGACGAAATCGCGGACCGTGAAGGCCAAAATCGCGTCCAAGTCTGCGTCGGCCAAGTCTGCGTCGGCCAAGTCTGCGTCGACCAAGGCTGTACCGACCAAGGCTGCGCGGACCAAGGCAAAGAGCAAGGCTGCGTCCGCTTCGGGGATCGGCAAGCTGCCGGAGTGGAATCTGACCGATCTCTATGCCGGGATCGATGCGCCGGAGGTTGTCCGCGATCTCGATGCTGTCGACAGGGACTGCGCGGCCTTCGCCGCCGACTACAAAGGCAGGCTGGCCGAGGAAACCGCACGGCCGGATGGCGGCGCCTGGCTGGCCCGCGCGGTCAAGCGTTACGAGGCGATCGACGATCTCGCCGGCCGGCTTGGCTCCTATGCCGGGCTGATTCATGCCGGCGACAGCGTCGATCCGGCGATCTCGAAGTTTTACGGCGACGTGTCGGAGCGGCTCACCGCCGCGTCGGTCAATCTGCTGTTCTTCGCGCTGGAGTTGAACCGCATCGACGATGCCGTGATCGAGCAGGCGATGCAGACGCCCGAACTGGCGCATTACCGACCGTGGATCGAGGACAGCCGCAAGGACAAGCCCTATCAACTCGAGGATCGCGTCGAGCAGCTCTTTCACGAGAAGTCGGTCAGCGGCTACGCGGCGTGGAACAGGTTGTTCGACCAGACCATCTCGTCGCTGCGGTTCAAGGTCGGGGCTAAGGAGTTGGCGATCGAGCCGACGCTGAGCCTGTTGCAGGATCGTTCGCCCGAAAAGCGCAAGGCGGCGGGGCAGGCGCTGGCAAAAACCTTCAAGGCCAACGAGCGCACCTTCGCGCTGATCACCAATACGCTCGCCAAGGACAAGGAGATTGCCGACCGCTGGCGCGGCTTCAACGACGTCGCGGACTCGCGGCATCTGGCCAACCGCGTCGAAGGCGAGGTCGTCGATGCGCTGGTGGCGTCGGTGCGCGCCGCCTATCCGCGGCTGTCGCATCGCTACTACGCGCTGAAGGCCGGCTGGTTCAAAAAGAAGAAGCTGGCGCATTGGGACCGCAACGCGCCGCTGCCGTTCGCCGCGACCGGCCGCATTGCATGGCCAGACGCGCGCAAGACGGTGTTGACCGCCTATGGTGCGTTCTCGCCGGAAATGGCACGCATCGCCGAACGCTTCTTCGACGATCGTTGGATCGACGCGCCGGTGCGTCCGGGCAAGGCGCCGGGCGCGTTCTCGCATCCGACCACGCCGTCCGCGCACCCCTATGTGCTGATGAATTATCAGGGCAAGCCCCGCGACGTGATGACGCTTGCGCACGAACTTGGCCACGGCGTGCATCAAGTGCTGGCGGCGAAGAACGGCGCGCTGATGGCGCCGACGCCGCTGACGCTGGCCGAGACCGCCAGCGTGTTCGGCGAGATGCTCACCTTCAAGCGACTGCTCGGCCAGACCAGGGATGCCAAACAGCGGCAGGCGCTGCTCGCCGGCAAGGTCGAGGACATGATCAACACGGTGGTGCGCCAGATCGCGTTCTATTCGTTCGAGCGCGCGGTACACACCGAGCGCAAGAACGGCGAACTGACCGCCGAACGGCTCGGGCAACTCTGGCTTAGCGTGCAGGGTGAAAGCCTCGGGCCGGCGATCGAGATCAAGCCGGGTTACGAGAATTTCTGGATGTACATTCCGCACTTCATCCATTCGCCGTTCTACGTCTATGCGTACGCCTTCGGCGATTGCCTGGTGAACTCGCTTTATGCCGTCTACGAGAATGCCGCCGAGGGATTCGCCGGCCGCTATCTCGACATGCTCTCAGCCGGTGGCACCAAGCATTATTCCGAACTGCTCAAGCCGTTCGGGCTCGATGCCCGCGACCCGAAATTCTGGGACGGCGGCCTTTCGGTCATCGCCGGGATGATCGACGAACTGGAAGCGATGGGATAGAGCGTTTTCAAGCGAAGTGGATACCGGCTCGCGTCAAGAAAACGCGTTAGAGCTGGAATCTAGAGCCCCGTTCCGATTCTATCGGTACGGAAATGGCTCTAGCCGCGAGGTTCAAACCGGACGTCCCGTCGCGCCCGCGAGCGGTCCACACGACACGACGGAGGCCATCGTGGACGGCGGGAGCGGGAATCGGGCGCTATTCCCACCGGGCGGCTGGCCGCCGTTGCTCTCGCATGCCGATTGCGCTAATGGCAACCCAATTGTCGAATTGGACCGGAGGGACAGATGTCCGATCATAGCGAAGTCGCCTATTCAACCGCCGACGGCAACGACTATGCCGAGCACGAGGCCACCTATAATTTCTTCATCGGACTGGTAAAGTACGGGAGTACGGCCGTCGTTATCGTCCTGATCCTGATGGCAATCTTCCTCGTCTGACGGCTTTCCGGCGCTGCCCATGCGGGCCGGCGCCGCCGTTTGTCTCACTTAACGCATCGCGTGTCGCCGGAGGCTTTATGAAGATTGGTGTGGCGAAGGAGATCGACGCGGCCGAGCCGCGCGTCGGGGCTACTCCGGACACGGTGAAGAAGTTCAAGGCGCTGGGCGCGGACGTCGCGGTCGAGCCGGGCGCTGGAATCAAATCCGGTCTTCTGGATGCCGACTATGAGGCGGCAGGCGCCACGATCAGCGCCGATGCGGTCAAGGACGCCGACATCGTCGTCAAGGTGAAGCGCCCGGAAGCCAGCGAAGTCACGCGCTACAAGAAGGGCGCGCTGGTCGTCGCCATCATGGATCCGTATGGCAACGACGCCGCGCTGAAGACGATGGCGGATGCCGGCGTCGCGGCGTTCGCGATGGAATTGATGCCGCGCATCACCCGCGCGCAGGTGATGGATGTGCTGTCGTCGCAGGCCAACCTCGCCGGCTATCGCGCGGTGATCGAGGCGGCGGAAGCCTTCGGCCGCGCCTTCCCGATGATGATGACGGCGGCGGGCACCGTTCCTGCCGCGAAAGTGTTCGTGATGGGCGTCGGCGTCGCCGGTCTGCAGGCGATCGCCACCGCGAAGCGTCTCGGCGCGGTAGTGACCGCGACCGACGTGCGGCCCGTGGTCAAGGAGCAGGTCGAATCGCTCGGCGCCAAGTTCCTCGCGGTCGAAGACGAGGAGTTCAAGAACGCGCAGACGGCGGGCGGCTACGCCAAGGAAATGTCCAAGGAATACCAAGCCAAGCAGGCCGCGCTCACCGCCGAGCACATCAAGAAGCAGGACATCGTCATTACCACGGCGCTGATCCCGGGGCGTCCCGCGCCGCGGCTGGTTTCGGCCGACATGGTGAAATCGATGAAGCCCGGTTCGGTGCTGGTCGACCTCGCGGTCGAACGCGGCGGCAACGTCGAAGGCGTCGTCAGCGGACAGACGACCGAGGTGAATGACGTCAAGATCGTCGGCATCCCGAACCTCGCCGGGCGGGTCGCGGCTTCGGCTTCGAGTCTTTACTCGAAGAACCTGCTGTCGTTCATCGAAACCATGATCGACAAGTCCGCCAA
>JBARXT010000155.1:0-2703 GCA_049647485.1 Xanthobacteraceae bacterium | reverse complement strand
CGACAAAGTGGACACCGATTTGACGGCAAGAGCACGTGAAATCGGTGTCATCTTGCGTTGTGTGCGGATTTGCAGCACGAAACCGTCGCGCAGCCCCCTCCAACGCCGTCACCCTGAGGCGGCCGCTTCTTTAGCGCCCCTCGAAGGGCGACGGCGATCCTTCGAGGCTCGCGGCATTCGCCACTCGCACCTCAGGATGACGCCGTCGCTCACGTCACAATTCATCTCACATCACCGCAGCACGTTGAGCAGATCCTGCACCATCTGGTTCGACGTCGTGATCACCTTGGTGTTCGCCGAGTAGGCTTGCTGCGTGACGATCAGCTTGGTGAACTCGTCGGCGATGTCGGTGTTGGAGCCTTCCAGCGACGAGCCGACGATGGTGCCGCCGTTGCCGAACAACGCCTGACCGGATTCGTCGGTCGCCTCGAACGCGCCGCCGTCCTTGCGCTTGAGGAAGTCCGGGCCGTTGAAGGTCGCCAGCGTGATTTCCGCAAGGTCGAGATTGCGGCCGTTGGAATAGTTGCCGACCACGCGGCCGTTGGCGCCGATGGATACCGATTGCAGGCTTCCGGCCGGGAAGCCGTCCTGCTGAATCTGGTTGACCTGCACGTTGCCGTTGGCATCGGCATATTGCGTCAGGCCGCCGGAGGAGAAATTCACCACCGGATTGCCGAGCGATACGCCGTTGATGGTAGCACCGGTCAGCGTCACCGACGCGACCGGCGGATTGGGCTGGCCGTTGGCGCCGAAGGTAAAGTTGATGCCGACGTTCTGCCACGCCACGTCGGTGCCGGTGGCGTTGGGATCGACCTGATAGAACATGTTCCAGGTGTCGGTGTGGCCGGAGCCGAGCGAGGCGCTGTCGGTCTTGGCCCAGCGGAATTGCAGGTTCACCGGCGCGCCCGACACGTCGTAGGCCGTCACCGCGCCACCGGCGATCGACTCGTCGATGAAGGTCTGCACGTCGCTGCCGATCACCTGACCGGTGCCGGCGACGGTGGGATCGTTGGTGAAATCGGCCGCCGCCAGCAATTCGGAGCCGGGCGTGGCGACATCGTGCTTGGTGGTCAGCGGATAGCTTGCGAGGTTGGCGCGGTATTCGACCTTGGAGGTCTGCTGCGCCGGCAGGAAGTCATTCTTGAATTTCAGAATCTGCGGCGCGCTGCCGACCAGGTTGCCGGTGGTCGGGTCGATCGGAATGCCTTCGAGATAATAGCCCGCGCCGTTGACGAGATAGCCGTCCTTGTTGAGCGTGAAATCGCCGCGCCGCGTGTAGTTCTCGACGCCGTCGAAGATCGGCGCGTTGTCTGTGAAGTTGCCGGGCTTCTGCACCACGAAGAACCCGGAGCCGTTGATCGCCATGTAGGTGGAGACGGAGGCCGCCTGCACGTCGCCCTGCACGGTGTTGGTCGAGCGCGACGCCGAAGTGACGCTGCCGGCCTTCTGCTGGGTCGGCCCGGTCTCCGGAATGAGATCGAGAAAACTGGTGTCGATGCGTTTGAACGCGGTGGTCTGCGAGTTGGCGATATTGCCGGAAATGTTTTCCAGCGCATACGATTCCGCGCGCAACCCCGCGACGGACGTGGTGAGAGCCCCGAAGATACCCATGACATCGCCTCCAGATGCGACAGCGCGACGGTCGGCGGTGCGCCGAGACCGTATTCCGAAGCGGTTCTCGCAAGGGCCGTGCCAACCGGGGTCGGGAGAAATAACGCTAATGATTCAATGAAATAGAAAAAATCCCGATCGCGCGGACCGGGGCACAATTGCCGGGACGGGCAACAATTGCCGGGGAGTGGCGGGGTGCCGTGTTGAGTGGAAACCGCCGCGAACGGCCTCACTTCACTTCGCGCCGTCATCCTGAACTTAGCGCCGTCACCCTGAGGTGGCCGCTTCTTCAGCGGCCCACGAAGGGCGACGGCGATCCTTCGCGGCTCGCGGCGTTCGCCGCTCGCACCTCAGGATGACGCCGCCGCTCAGGCTCTGCCCGCCCTCACGTCGCCGATGGCGTCGCGGGGTGGAACACCAGCGCGAGGCCGTCCATGCAGTAGCGCAGGCCGGTCGGCTTCGGTCCGTCGTCGAACACATGGCCGAGGTGGCCGCCGCAGCGGCGGCAATGGATGGCGACCCGCGTCATGCCGAAGGTGCGGTCCTCGCGCTTGCCGACGGCGTTCTCCAATGGCTGGTAGAAGCTCGGCCAGCCGGTGCCGCTCTCGAATTTCGTTTCCGATGCATACAGCGGCAGATCGCAGCCGGCACAGGCAAAGATGCCCTTGCGGTGTTCTTTCAAGAGCGGGCTCGACCACGGCGGCTCGGTGCCCTCCTCGCGCAGGATGCGATACTGCGCCGGCGTCAGTTGCGCGCGCCACTCGGCTTCGGTCTTCTCGACTTCGAATTTTTCACCGGCCGATGCCGGTGAAACCCGCAAGGCTTTCAGCGCGGCAAAACCAGTAAAGCCGGCGGCGGATGCGAGCAGAATGCGACGGTTGATCATCATGGACTCCATTCAGAGCGCGCGTGGCGCGCGGCTCCATCGTCCGAATTACGGTGCTCGGGCCTGAAAGTTACACCCGGTGGCCGCGGTGTCACTCACGTTCTCGCGAGCAGCGTGCAGCCTAGTATCCGTTGCCGCGCTCGCCCTCGCCCGCCATCTGGCGGTTGGCGGCGGCAACGCGCGCCTCGCGCGCATCCTCCCGCCTC
>JBARXT010000154.1:0-5161 GCA_049647485.1 Xanthobacteraceae bacterium | reverse complement strand
GCTTCGTGCTGATCGGCCGCAGCAACATGGTGGAGTTCGCCTATTCCGGCCTCGGCCTCAATCCGCACTACGGCACGCCGAAAAGCCCGTGGCGGCGCGACGTCGGTCATGTGCCCGGCGGCTCGTCGTCCGGCGCGGCCGTCTCGGTGACGGACGGCATGGCGCACGGCGCGCTTGGCACCGATACCGGCGGCTCGTGCCGGATACCGGCGGCCTATTGCGGCATCGTCGGCTACAAGCCGACCGCGCGGCGCATTCCGCTCGACGGCGGCGTGCCGCTGTCGTTCACGCTCGACGGCTATGGGCCCTTGGCGCGCAGCGTCGCCTGCTGCGTCACGCTCGATGCCGTTCATGCCGACGAGCCGATCAAGCCGGTGACGCCGCGCCCGATCAAGGGCATGCGGCTCGCGATCCCGACCACGGTGGCGTTCGACGAGATTGCAGATGACGTCGCGCAGGCCTTCGAGCGCGCGGTGGCGAAACTGGCGCAGCAGGGCGCGGTGATCGAGCGCATCGCGGTGCCGGAATTCGCGGACGTGGCGGTGCTCAACGCCAAGGGCGGGTTTTCCGGCGCGGAAGCCTGGGCCTGGCATCGCGCGCTGATCGCGCGGCGCGGCGCCGATTACGATCCGCGTGTCATCGGCCGCATTCGTCGCGGCGAGGGCCAGAGTGCCGCGGATTATGTCGATCTCCTGAAACACCGCCGCGCCATGATCGACGGTTTCGACGCGCGCATCGCGTCGTATGACGCACTGGTGATGCCGACCGTCGCCATCACACCACCGCGCATCGCCGATCTCGAAAGGGATGACGACGCCTACGCCAAAGCCAATGTGTTGTCGCTGCGCAACTGCACGCTGATCAACACCATCGACGGCTGCGCTATCACGCTTCCAATCCAGCGCGAAGGCGAGGCGCCGGTCGGCCTGATGCTGGCGGCATCCGGCGGCGCGGATCGTCGCATCTTCGAACTCGCCGCCGGCATCGAATCCGCTGTGCGCGGCTGACGGGAAACGGGTGGCGGCGGCGCGCCCCGATGCGCATATCATCTGGTGTCTGTTTCCGGAGGCCATGACATGCCCAGCGCCCGCACCGCCCGCCTGATCGATCCGCCGCTGGCGGTCAAGACAATCGACTGGCAGCGCGTCAGTGACGATCTCGATGCGCGCGGCTGTGCGGTGATCGAGAATTTGCTGACACCGCAGCAATGCGTCTATCTCGCCGCGCTTTATCCCGACGACGCGCGCTTCCGCAGTCGCATCGTGATGGCGCGGCACGGTTTCGGGCGCGGCGAATACAAGTATTTCAGCTATCCGCTGCCGGACCCGATCGCGCATCTGCGTCCGGCGCTTTACGCGCCGCTGTCGCAGATCGCCAATCGCTGGAACGCGACGATGGGCATCGACGTGCGCTATCCGGCGACGCACGACGCGTTTCTTAAGCGCTGCCACGAAGCCGGGCAGACCCGGCCGACGCCGCTATTGCTGCAATACGTCGCCGACGACTACAACTGCCTGCATCAGGATCTCTACGGCGAGCATGTGTTTCCGTTGCAGGTGGCTGTGCTATTGTCGGAGCCCGGACGCGATTTCACCGGTGGCGAATTCGTGCTGACCGAACAACGACCGCGCATGCAGTCGCGTGCCGAGGTGGTGCCGCTGACGCAGGGCGACGCCGTGGTGTTCGCCGTGCATCATCGGCCGGTGCAAGGCACGCGCGGATCGTATCGCGTCAACCTGCGGCATGGCGTCAGCCGGCTGCGCTCCGGCCGCCGTCATACCGTCGGAATTATTTTCCACGATGCGAAGTGAGGAACGCGGAGACGTGAGGACGTGATCGGCGATCTGTTCGCGGGAGTAGCGGAAGCGCAGCCATCGCGCGAGACGATGGCCGAGGGCGCCGTTCTGCTGCGCGGCTTCGTACTTGCGCGGCAGGAGGAATTGCTTGTGGCGTTGCGCGAGGTGATCGCCGCCGCGCCGTTCCGCCACATGGTGACGCCGGGCGGTTTCACCATGTCGGTGGCGATGACCAATTGCGGCAAGGTCGGCTGGGTGACGGACCGGCGCGGCTATCGCTATGACGCGGGCGATCCCGAGAGCGGGCAACCGTGGCCGGCGATGCCGCCGGTGCTGTCAGCGCTTGCGCGCGACGCCGCGGAGGCGGGCGGATTCAGGGATTTCGCGCCGGATGCGTGCCTGGTCAATCGCTACGTGCCGGGCGCGAAGATGTCGTTGCATCAGGACAAGGACGAGACGGATTTTTCAGCGCCCATCGTTTCGGTGTCGCTGGGACTGCCGGCGACGTTTCTGTTCGGTGGTTTGAAGCGCAGCGACAAGACGCAACGTTATCGTTTGACGCATGGCGATGTCGTGGTGTGGGGCGGGCCGTCGCGCCTGTTCTATCATGGCGTCGCGCCGCTGGCGGAGGGCGAGCATCCATTGGTCAAACGTCAGCGCATCAACCTGACGTTCCGCAAGACGGTGTAGGGCGTGGCGCTTCGACGGCGTCATCCCTGAGGTGCGCGCTCTTGCGCGCCTCGAAGGATCGCCGTCGCCCTTCGAGGGCCATGCTGCGCATGGCCTCCTCAGGGTGAGGGATGTCCGCCGTCTACGCGACCTCGTCCACCACGCCGTTGCGCAAGACGCCGATGCCGTCGGCTTCCACCTCGATCACGTCGCCGGGCTTGAGGAAGCGCGGCGGATCGAAGCGCGCGCCGGCGCCGGTTGGCGTGCCGGTGACGATGACATCGCCCGGAACCAGCGTGGTGAAGGTCGAGATGTAGTTGATGAGATAACGGAAGCTGAAGATCATCCGCTTGGTGCGGTCGCTCTGCCGCGTCTCGCCGTTGATGCGCGTAGTCAGCGCGATGTCCGCGATCTGCGCCTCGTCGATGTAGGGCACCAGCCACGGGCCGAGGCTGCCGGTGGAATCGAAATTCTTGCCCTGCGTCACGTTGAATTTGGCGTGGCGCACCCAGTCACGAATGGTGCCCTCGTTGCACAGCGTGATCGCGGCGATGTGGTCGAGCGCGTCGCGTTCGGCGATGTGGCGGCCGGGTTTGCCGATCACGATCACCATCTCGCCTTCGTAGTCGAGTTGCTGCGAGGCCTTCGGCCGCACCAGCGGCGTGCCGTGGCCGACGAAGGAGCGCGGCGTGCGCATGAACATGCTGGGATAGGGCGGCGCGTCCTTGCCGTCCTTGTACTCGGCGTTGCGGTCCGGATAGTTGACGCCGATGCAGATGATCTTTTCCGGCGCGGGGATCGGCGGTTGCCAGGTGATGGCGTCGAGCGCGATATCCGGTGAACGCCCGGCGGCATCGTCCGCGAGTTTCATCAGCGCGCCGTTCGCGATAACCTCGCGCAGCGTCGGAAAGGTTTTGCCGAAGCGCGTCGAGAGATCGACGATGCCGGTGTCGGTCACGGCGCCGTAGCGGGTCGCGCCTTGGGTCGCGCCTTGGGCGATGAAGGTGGCGAGGCGGGGGCGGGTCACAGTGGTCATTTCTCAGTCCGCCACGATCACGTCGGCCTTGAACTTCGCCTCGCGCACCACTTGCCCGGCGAAGGGCGAGCCTTCCTCGAACCACGAGCGCGGCGCGGGCGAACCCCACAGCGTCTGGCGGCGCGGATCGCGCAGCGACCAGCGCAGCGGTTCGTGGTCGTGATCCATGGTGTTGTAGTCGCTGGTGTAGATCTCCAGCCGATGCCCGTCGGGATCGCGCACGTAGAGGAAGAACGCGTTGGAGATGCCGTGGCGGCCGGGGCCGCGCTCCATGTTGGCGAGGTAGCCGCACGACGCCATGACGTCGCACAGATGCAGGATGTTCATCGCGGTCGGCACCCAATAGGCAAAGTGGTGCAGGCGCGGACCGTTGCCGTTGGTGATGGCGAAGTCGTGGACGTTGCCCTTGCGATGCATCCAGGCGGCGGCGATGCGGCCGTTCGGGCCGTCCTCCTCGGCATATTCGGTGAGGCGAAAACCGAGGCGGGCATAGAAATCCACCGTGTCCTGCACTTCGGCGGCGAACACGTTGAAGTGGTCGAGCCGCTGCGGATGGCAGCCCTTGTAGAGTTCGTAGCGGCGCAGCAGGTGCGGGCGCTTCTCCATGCTCGCGTAGAGTTCGATGCGGTAGCCGAACGGATCGGTGAATTGCAGGGTGCGGCCCTGGAACGGCACGTCCACGAAGGCGTGCTCGATCTTGTTGGCCGCCATGAAGGCCGCGGCCTTGTCGAGGTCCTCGTCGTTGCCGACCTTGAAGCTGAGCCGGTTGCAGGCCGCGACTTGAGCCTTCCGCAGCACCAGCGAGTGATGCTGATGCTCCTCGGAGCCGCGCAGATAGACCACGTCGCGATCGGCATCCTCGACGTGCAGCCCGATGATCGTCTCATAGAACTTGCGGCTGGCGTCGAGGTCGGTGACGTCGAGCACGGCGTGGCTGGAGCGGAGGACGTTGAACGGCGGCTCGAAAATATGCTGCGGGACCGGCATGATGGTTTTCCAGAATGCGTTGAAGTGATACTCGCTTGGTGGTGTCGTCAGGTCGTTGATCCGGATCAAAAGATGGATTCAACCGGACGTGTTTTGCTTCGCCAGATACTGGTGGATGTTGTTGCGTTTCCAACTCATGTCCTTGTCGTTGATCTGCATGTCGAACGACAAGGCGAACGGCATCGCCGTGAACGCGGGTTCGAGGAATTGCGAGAGCGCCTTGAAGATGTGCTCGCCGGCGCGCTGCCGCGTCGGCAGGTCGCGGCCTTCGCCGAGCCGCAGCACCATGGCGAGAAAGCCCATGTCGGGGTTGCCGTCGGCGACGGCGTAGTGCTCGCAGCGGATGGCGCGGACGCGGATGCCGCCGAGCGGGAAGATGCCGGTCTCGACCGCCGCCTTGCGCACCACCTCGACGGCGGCGCCGATATCGACGCGGGGTTCGAGATTGGCCGAGTATTCCAGCGTGAAATGTGGCATGTCGCTCTCTGTTCGCGTATTCGACGCCATCGCCGCAACGACTTCCGGTCACCGGTTTCCGCGCGGCGATTGCGGAAAATACAGCCCAAAATCCCTGCCGTGGACGACGGGTCCGGAATATGATTAACATGTTAAATGAAATCTGGCAATCGGCCGACGCCGAAAACCGGAAAGGTGGATCGGGCGGACCATGGAC
>JBARXT010000153.1:0-2015 GCA_049647485.1 Xanthobacteraceae bacterium | reverse complement strand
ATGCGAATCCGCCGCAAGATCGAGCCGGACCCGACCAAACCGTCGGTGATCCGCACCATTCGCGGCGGCGGCTATCTTTTCAGCCCCGCCGACAGGTCCTGACGATCCGGCGTCATAGTCCAGACATTTTATTGCGACGCAGCACAATTTGCCCTCCGAATGTTTCGTCCCGCAGGGCTCCGACGAAACAATTCTTCGGGCGACGAAACCGTTTTTGCTCTGGCGTGCAGATGTCCTGAAACACCCGCCGGCTAGAAAAGCTCCCACAACAACGCCGCACAAGCGACGAGGGAGCCGGTCATGCAGAACATCATCGCCATCAACGCCGCCGCCCATCAAGGCATTCTGGCCGCACAAGCGACCTCCGACGAGATGTTGCTGGAGAGCATTGCCGACGGCAGCAAGCCCGCGATGCACATTCTTTACGCGCGCCATCGGGTGCGGGTGTATCGCTTCATCCTCCGCATGGTCCGCGACACCACCACCGCGGAAGACCTTGTCAGTCAGGTGTTCCTCGACGTCTGGCGCACCGCCGGCCAGTTCGAGGGCCGCGCGCAGGTGTCGACCTGGCTGATGTCGATCGCCCGCTTCAAGTCGCTGACCGCGCTGCGTCAGCGCTCGCACGAAGAACTCGATCAGAACGGCGTGCTGGAAATCGCCGACCAGGCCGACACGCCGGAAGCGGCGCTCGCGCGCAGCAAGACCAGCGCCATTCTGCGCGCCTGCATCGCCAAGCTGTCGCCGGCGCATCGCGAGATCATCGACCTCGTCTACTATCATGAGAAGTCGGTGGAGGAAGCCGCCAAGATCATCGGGATTCCGCAAAGCACGGTGAAGACCCGCATGTTCTATGCCCGCAAGCAACTCGCCGACCTGCTGAAGACTTGCGGCGTCGACACGCTGGCCGCTTGACGGAACAGCGACAGCAACGCCAACCGACGGAGCAGGATCATGCAGAGGATTTCCGTCCGGTTCTTCATCGTCCCGCTCGGCGCGGTCTGCACGCTGATCGCGCTCGGCTTCAGGATGCGCCCGCACGCGCGGATCGCGACGGCAACGCATCCTCGATCCGTCAACAGGTGGCCGACTGCTCGCAGCAGCGTCCCGCCGATGTCTGCATTCTGTCCGGCGAGGGTTAGTTCCCTCGTCAACCTTAAAGTCCTCGTCAGATCTTAAAGACTTGTTCCAGCTTCAAGACTTCGTCGGCCCGGTCGAGATGCCCCTTGCCGGGTCGAATTGTATGGAATGTGTAACACACTGAACCTTGCGCCTGCGCAACGTCGCTGAACGCACGATCTCTAGGCTGCATCATAGCAAGCTCCCGCGCATGGCCGCTTTCCTGGCGGGCCGCATGTGCTAGCTTCCCATTGTTGCTTCGCCGGAGATCCGCCTCATGTTCGATGGCCTTGACGCAGTCGTTCTCGCGCGCGCGCAGTTTGCGTTCACGATGTCGTTTCACATCGTGTTCCCGGCATTCTCGATCGGGCTTGCCAGCTATCTGGCAGTCCTCGAGGCGCTCTGGCTGTGGACCGGCCGCGATGTCTTCCTCAATTTGTTCAATTACTGGCTGAAGATCTTCGCCATCGCCTTCGGCATGGGCGTCGTGTCTGGCGTGGTGATGTCCTACCAGTTCGGCACCAACTGGGCGGCGTTCTCCGACAAGACCGGACCTGTGATCGGCCCGCTGATGGCCTATGAGGTGTTGACCGCGTTCTTCCTCGAGGCCGGCTTTCTCGGCGTCATGCTGTTCGGACTCAAGAAGGTCGGACCGCGACTGCATTTCCTCGCAACATTGATGGTCGCCATCGGTACGCTGATCTCGGCGTTCTGGATCCTTTCGGCGAATTCCTGGATGCAGACACCGACCGGCTACGCCATCAACGACGCCGGACAATTCATCGCCGCCGACTGGTGGAAGGTGATCTTCAATCCGTCATTCCCTTCTCGCCTCGTGCACATGGTGCTGGCGGCCTATCTCACCACGGCGCTCGTGGTCGGCAGCGTCGGGGCGTTTC
>JBARXT010000152.1:0-3357 GCA_049647485.1 Xanthobacteraceae bacterium | reverse complement strand
GGCGAGGCCGCGCAGGTCGTTGCGGCGGCGGTCCTGTTCGCGCTGCCAGCACAGCACGGCACGGCGCGCGAAACTCGCGACTTCCACGAACAGTTCGGCCCGTACCGGCACCGCCATTTCGGCGGCGGCGGTCGGCGTCGGCGCGCGTTTGTCGGAAACATAGTCGATCAGCGTCACGTCGGTTTCATGGCCGACCGCCGAAATCAGCGGGATCATGCTTTCCGCCGCCGCGCGCACCACGATCTCCTCGTTGAAGGACCACAGGTCTTCCAGCGAGCCGCCGCCGCGCGCGACGATCAGCAGATCCGGCTTGGGAATCCTGCCGCCGTCCTCCAGTGCGTTGAAGCCGTTGATTGCCGCTGCGATCTGTTCCGCAGAGCCTTCGCCCTGCACCCGCACCGGCCACACCACGACATGACGCGGGAAGCGGTCGGCCAGGCGATGCAGGATGTCGCGGATCACCGCGCCGGTCGGCGAGGTGACGACGCCGATCACCTCGGGCAGATAGGGCAGGAGCTGCTTGCGCGCCTCGTCGAACAGGCCCTCGGCCGCGAGCTTCTTCTTGCGCTCCTCCATCAGCGCCATCAGCGCGCCGACGCCGGCGGGCTCCAGCGCATCGATGACGATCTGGTATTTCGACGAGCCGGGATAGGTGGTCAGTTTGCCGGTGGCGACCACCTCGAGCCCCTCCTGCGGCTTGAACCGCATCCGGCCGTAACTGCCGCGCCAGATCACCGCCTCGATCTTGGCCTTGTCGTCCTTCAGCGCGAAATAGCAGTGGCCGGAGGCGTGCACCCCGCGAAAGCCGGAAATCTCGCCGCGCACCCGGACATGGCCGAAGGCGTCCTCCACCGTCCGCTTGAGGTCCGAGGACAGCTCGGAAACGGTGTATTCGGGCGCGCTGGGCAAGAGTTGTGCGGAATCGGCCGGCATCGACATCCATTCTGTTGCACGGGTGCCTTACCATGCTAAACCGCATGGAAACCACTGAAAAACCCTGAGATTACAGTATCCCATGAATATTCTCGTGCTTGGTTCCGGCGGTCGCGAACATGCCCTGTGCTGGAAGATCGCGGCGTCGCCCCTGCTGACGAAGCTGTGGTGTGCGCCGGGCAATGCCGGCATCGCGCAGGACGCCGAATGCGTGGCGCTCGACGTCACCGACCATGCGGCGGTGATCGCGTTCTGCCGTGAGAATAAAATCGATCTGGTTGTGGTCGGGCCGGACGCGCTGATCGCCGCCGGCATCGTTGACGATCTCACCGCCGCCGGCTTCAAGACATTCGGGCCGACGCAAGCGGCGGGGAAGCTGGAAAGCTCGAAGAGTTTCACCAAACAGCTTTGCCGCGACAATAACATTCCGACCGCCGCCTATGCGCATTTCACCGACGCGGTGGCCGCGAAGGATTACGTGCGGACGCAGGGTGCGCCGATCGTGGTGAAAGCGGACGGCCTCGCGGCCGGCAAGGGCGTCGTGGTCGCGACGAAGACCGACGAGGCGCTCGCCGCCATCGACATGATGTTCGGCGGCGGTTTTGGCGAAGCCGGCGCGGAAGTCGTGATCGAGGAATTCATGGAGGGCGAGGAAGCTTCGTTCTTCGCGCTGTGCGACGGCGACACCGCGTTGCCGCTCGCCACCGCGCAGGATCACAAGCGCGCCTTCGACGGCGATGTTGGGCCGAACACCGGCGGCATGGGCGCCTATTCGCCGGCGCCGGTAATGACCGACGCCATGAACAAGCGCGTGATGGACGAGATGGTGATGCCGACGTTGCGCGCGCTGAAGGCGATGGGCACGCCTTACAAGGGCGTGCTCTATGCCGGTGTGATGATCACCAGGGACGGACCGAAGCTGGTCGAATACAACGCGCGCTTCGGCGATCCGGAATGCCAGGTGCTGATGATCCGCATGATGTCGGACATCGTGCCGGCGTTGCTGGCGTCGGTTGACGGCGAGTTGAAACATTTCGATCTGCGCTGGTATCCCGAGCCCGCGCTCACCGTCATCATGGCGACCAGGGGCTATCCGGGCGACTACGGCAAGGGCTCGCGCATCGAAGGGTTGGAAGATGCCGCGAAGGTCGAGGGCGTCGAGATTTTCCATGCCGGGACCAAGCGCGTCGATGGCCAGATCGTCGCCAATGGCGGGCGGGTGCTGAACGTCTGCGCGTCGGGCAAGACGGTGAAGGAGGCGCAGGCGCGCGCCTATCAGGCCGTCGATCTGATCAAGTGGCCGGAAGGCTTCTGCCGCCGCGACATCGGCTGGCGCGCGGTGCAGCGGGAACAATAGTATTCCTTGCAGGTCGTCATACGCGGGCTTGACCCGCGTATCCATCTTTTGAAGATGATGGATTGCCGGATCATAGGCGAGCGCAAGCGAAGCCGTTCTTCGACCATCAAGTCCGGCAATGACGCAGAGGATGCACCATGCCCGATCTCGCCGACCTGTTTCCCGGTTACAAATCCGAATGGATATCGACCAGCGGCGGGCGCATTTTCGCGCGCGTCGGCGGCAACGGGCCGCCGCTGCTATTGCTGCACGGTTTTCCGCAAACGCATGTGATGTGGCACAAGGTGGCGCCGCAACTGGCCGAGCGCTTCACCGTCATCGTCGCCGATCTGCCGGGCTATGGCTGGTCCGACATGCCCGAGAGCGATGCCGATCACACGCCCTACACCAAGCGCGGCATGGCGAAGACTTTGGTGGAGGCGATGGAGCAACTCGGCCACGTGCATTTCGCGCTGGCCGGACACGATCGCGGCGCGCGGGTGTCGTATCGGCTGGCGCTGGATCATCCGGGCCGGCTGTCGCAACTCGCGGTGCTGGATATCCTGCCGACCTACGAATACTGGGCGCGGATGAACCGCGCTTATGCGTTGAAGATTTATCACTGGGCGTTTCTGGCGCAGCCGCAGCCGTTGCCGGAGAAACTCATCCTCGGCGACACGGATGCTTACTTCCGTCACACGCTTGCAAGCTGGACCGCGACCAACACGCTCGACGCGTTCGATCCGCGCGCGCTGGCGCATTACCTCACCGCGGGGCGCGATCCCTCGCGCGTGCATGCGATGTGCGAGGACTATCGCGCCGGCGCCTATGCCGACTTCGAGCAGGACAAGGCGGACCACGACGCGGGCACCAAGATCACCGTGCCGATGCTGGCGCTGTGGGGCAATGCCGGCGTTGCCGCCGCTGCCGCAACGCCGCTCGATACCTGGAAGACGTGGGCGAGTAACGTCACCGGCAGTCCGATCGCCAGCGGTCATTTCATGCCGGAGGAAAATCCGGATGCCACCGCCAAGGCGTTGCTGGAATTTTTCGCGGGTTAGTCAACGTCCATCGACGTCGTCCCCGCC
>JBARXT010000151.1:0-16481 GCA_049647485.1 Xanthobacteraceae bacterium | reverse complement strand
GAGTGGCGGCACGCTACGCGCATTCGATCCTCCCTCTGGCCCCGGCGTGCGCATCGATACGTTCGGTTATGCCGGCTATCGCACCAGCCCGCGCTATGACTCGCTGCTCGCCAAGATCATCGTCTCGTCGCCGGAAAATTTTGCCGACGCGCTCCAGCGCGGCCGCCGCGCGTTGCGCGATTTCCGCATCGACGGCGTCGCCACCAACATTCCGGTGCTGCGTGCCATTCTCGACCAGCCGGATTTCATCGCGGACAAGATTTCGACGAATTTCATCGAAACGCATCTCGATGCGATCCTTGCCGCCGCCGCGCGGTTTGACTCCGGCAATACCACGGATGGCCGCACCAACGAACGCGCCCGCGCCTCCAGCGATCCGCTCGGCGTATTCGACAGCGCCGCCGCCATCGCCCTGCCCGAACGCAATGCGCCGGCCCGCGATGCATCGGCACCACTGCCCGAAGGCGCCATCCTCGTGGTCGCACCGCTTCAGGGCACCATCGTCTCCTGCGATGTGGCGAGCGGCGACACCGTGCGCGCCGGCCAGCAGGTGCTGGTGATCGAATCGATGAAGATGGAGCACCTCGTCACCGCGCCGGTGTCCGGCACGATCGATGGCGTCATGGTCGCGCCCGGCGACACCATATTCGAAGGCGAGCCGCTGCTGCACATCGCGCCGTCGGACGATGCGGAAGCAAGCGCAACAACAGAGGCCGTCGTCGATCTCGATCATATCCGCGGCGATCTCGCCGAAGCGCTGGCGCGCCGCGCCGCGCTTTATGACGAGAACCGGCCCGATGCCGTCGCCCGTCGCCGCAAGACCAACCAACGCACCACGCGCGAAAACATCGCCGACCTCTGCGATCCCGACAGCTTCATCGAATATGGCGGGCTGGCGCTCGCGTCGCAGCGCCATCGCCGCAGTGTCGATGAATTGCTCCGCATGAGCCCGGCCGACGGCATGGTGACCGGCATCGGCGCCGTCAACGGCGCGCAGTTCGACGACGAGCAGGCGCGCTGCGCGGTGATGGGTTACGACTACACGGTGTTCGCCGGCACGCAGGGCGTCACCAATCACAAGAAGAAGGACCGGCTGCTGAGCCTGGCCGACAAGTGGGCGCTGCCGGTGGTGGTGTTCGCGGAAGGCGGCGGCGGCCGGCCCGGCGACGAATGGCCGACACCGGCGGGACTCGACACCACGACGTTTCACCGCTTCGGCGACCTGAACGGCAAGGTGCCGACGATCGGCGTCGTCTCCGGCCGCTGTTTCGCCGGCAACGCCGCGCTGCTCGGCAGTTGCGACGTCATCATCGCCGACAAGACCTCAAATATCGGCATGGGCGGCCCGGCGATGATCGAGGGCGGCGGCCTCGGCGTATTCCGCCCCGAGGACATCGGCCCGGTGTCGGTGCAGACCACCAACGGCGTGATCGACATTCTGGTCGATGACGAGGCCGAAGGCGTCGCCGCCGCGAAGCAATACCTCTCCTATTTCCAGGGTCGGATCGACCAATGGAATTGCGCCGATCAACGCCTGCTGCGGCAGGCGGTGCCGGAAAACCGGCTGCGCGCCTATGACATCCGCAGCGTGATCAACACGCTGGCCGACGCCGGCTCGGTGCTCGAACTGCGTACGCGTTTCGGCGTCGGCATGATCACGGCGTTTATCCGGATCGAGGGCCGTCCGCTCGGCCTGATCGCCAACAATTCGCATCACCTCGGCGGCGCGATCGACGCCGACGGCGCCGACAAGGCGACACGCTTCATCCAGCTTTGCGACGCCTTCGATATTCCGGTGGTGTCGCTATGCGACACGCCGGGCATGATGGTCGGCCCCGAAGTGGAGAAGACCGCGCAAGTGCGCCACGTCTCGCGGATGTTCGCCACCGGGGCGCGCTCCAGCATCCCGTTCTTCACCATTGTGTTGCGCAAGGCTTACGGCCTCGGCGCGCTGGCGATGACGGCGGGCAGCAGCCAGGCGTCGTTCTTCATCGTGGCGTGGCCGAGCGCCGAGTTCGGCGCGATGGGCCTCGAAGGCGCGATCAAGCTGGCCTACCGCAAGGAGCTTGCGGCCATCGAAGATCCGGCGGCGCGCAAGGCGTGGTTCGACGACATGGTCACAAAGTCCTATGAAGAAAACAAGGCGTTGAGCAGCGCGACATTTCTGGAAGTCGACGATGTCATCGACCCGTGCGAAACTCGCCGCTGGATCATACGCGGTCTCAAGTCGATCCCCCGCCCGAAGCGGACATCCGACCGAAAGGTGACGCGGGTCGATTTGTGGTGATGCGATAAGAATATAAAAGAACAGGAGAACGCCGTGACGCTAGATACTGCCGTGGCCGAATACACCCGCGACGAGGCCAGCTACCTCGCCCATGTCCGCAAGCTGGTCGACAAGGTGTGGCCCGCCGACGTCCCGCGCCAGCCGCGTTTCCCGTTCGGCGAAAAGCCGCTGACCGCCTACCTGCACGCGTGGGCCGAAAAGCAGCCGGATAAGGCCGCGATCAAATTCTACGGCGCGGAAACCAGCTATCGCGACCTCGACCGCCTCAGCGACAACTTCGCGGCGCTATTGATCAAGCTCGGCGCGCGCAAGGGCGATCGCATCGCCGTGTTTTTGCCGAATTGCCCGCAGTTCTACGTCTGCTTCTACGGCATCCTGAAAGCCGGCTGCGTGCATGTGCCGGTCAATCCGATGTTTACAGAGCACGAACTCCGCTACGAACTCAACGATTCCGGCGCACGGATCATCGTGGTGCAGGATCAACTGTTCTCGTTGATCGAAACGGTCCGACCACACTGCACGCTCGACCACATCATCAGCACCAGCTATCGCGACGCGCTGTCGTCTGAGCCGGAAGGCCCGCTCCCTTCGGCGCTGGCGGTGCCGAAGATCGACATTCCCGGCACCATCGACCTGATGACGGCGCTGGCCGACGACGCCAAGCCGCCGCAGGTCGATGTCGGCCTCGATGACATCGCCGCGCTGAACTATACCGGCGGCACCACCGGCATGCCGAAGGGCTGCGTCCATACCCAGCGCGACATGCTGTTCACCGGCGCGGTGATGGGCTCGATCAGCGCTCACGTCGGCAACACCGACGTCGTCATCAACTTTTGGCCGATCTTCTGGATCGCCGGCGAGGATGTCGGCATCATCCTGCCTGTCATCACCGGTGCGACCTGCGTGCTGCTGGCGCGCTGGGACCCGATCGCCTACGCGCGTGCGGTGGAACGGCACAAGGTCACGGTGTCGATGATGGTGGTCGACAACGCCGTCGAGATCATGAGCAACGCGGAAGCGGCGAAGTACAACATGCGCTCGCTGCGCGAGGTGCTGGTTGCGTCGTTCGTCAAGAAGCTCAATCCGGCGTTCCGCCAGGGCTGGCGCGACCTCACCGGCTCAACCTTGCGCGAAGCGGCGTGGGGCATGACGGAAACCCATTCCTTCGACAGTTTCACCCAGGGCTGGCAGGACGACGATCAAGACCTCAAGGCGCAGCAGATCTTCGCCGGCCTTCCGGTGCCATCGACCGACTTCAAGATTCTGGAATTCGGCTCCAACAAGCTGATGCCGATCGGCACCGAGGGTGAGTTGTGCGTACGCACGCCATCGTTGCTGAAAGGCTACTGGAACAAGCCTGACGCCACCGCCGAAGGCCTGGTCAACGGCTGGCTGCGCACCGGCGATCTAGGAATGATCTCCGAACGCGGCACCGTGCATTTCCTCGGCCGCCGCAAGGAAATGCTGAAGGTGAAGGGCATGAGCGTGTTTCCTGCCGAGATCGAGGCGGTGCTGGGGCAGCATCCTGCCGTCACTGGCAGCGGCGTGATCGGCCGCGAGGACGACACCCGTGGGCAAGTGCCGGTCGCCTTCATCACGCTGCTCCCCGAGGAGCGCAAGACGGTGACAGCGGAATCGCTCGGCGCGTTCTGCAAGGAACGCCTCGCCGGCTACAAGCTGCCGGAAATCCGCATCGTCGACGCGCTGCCGATGACCGCCACCGGCAAGGTGAAGAAGGAAGAACTGTCGCAGTTCTTGTAAGCGCGGCGCGCCGTTTTGTCAGCTCGAAAAGAAAAAGGCGCGATCATATCCCGCCTTTTTTGCTATCTGGAATTGAGATCGTCGCCAGAGCCGTCACCCTGAGGTGCGAGCAAAGCGAGCCTCGAAGGGCGACGGCGATCCTTCGAGGCTCCGCGCTGGCGCGCATCGCACCTCAGGATGACGCCGTCGCGGCAACCCTCCTGCTTCAGCAGCTTGCACGCACTCTGAGCTACCGGCACGAAAGCCTGTTCGCCCGATACCTTCTTCACCAGCGTGACGAGATCGGTCGGCGACTTCATGTCCTCCGGCTTCTTGGCCTCGGCGTAATAGACTTCGCGCATCAGTCGGCCATCGGCGCGAACCTTGGCGTTATCTGTGAAGAAATCCGACACCGGCGTTTCCTTCATCTTCGCCAGTACGGCCTTGGTCTCGGTGGTTCCGGCCGCCTTCACCGACTTCAGGTAGTGCAGCACGGCGCTGTAGACGTTGGCCTGCGGATCGGTCGGCATCTTGCCGAACGCTTTCTTGAAGCGCTCGCTCCAGGCGCGGGTCTTGTCGTTCTCGCCCCAATAGAAGCTGAACACCAGCGGCATGCCTTGCGTCACCTTGTTGCCCAGCGCCTCGATATCCACCGTGGTCATCGACAGGGGAACGAAGCGTTGGCCGGCGCGCTCGATGCCAAATTCACCGGCTTGCTTGACGGCGTTGCTGAGGTCGGCACCACCGGCGATCACGCCGATGTTCTTCGCGCCAGAAGCCTGCGCGCGCAGCAGGAACGAACTGAAGTCCGGCGTATTGAGCGGGAACCGCACCGCGCCCTTGAACTCGCCGCCGCCGGCTTCGATCATCTTTTTGGCATCGGCCTCGATGGAATGGCCGGCGGTGTAATCCACCGTGATGAAGTACCACGAACTCGGCTTGTCCGCGGACACGCCTTTGATGGTCAAATTGGCGACTTCGTAGCCATCGTTCGCCCACTGCATGCCGTTCGGCGAACAGGACTTGCCGCCGATGTCGCTGCTGCTGGCCATCGACACCACGAGAATCTTGTCTTTCTGCTCAGCAAGGCTCTGCACCGCGAGCGACACGCCCGAGCTATAGATGTCGAACACCGCGCCGACGCCCTCGACGTCGAACCAGCGCCGCGCGATGTTGACGCCGTTGTCCGGCTTGTGCCCGTGATCGGCGTACACGATCTCAATCGGCTTGCCGAACATGGTGCCGCCCATGTCTTCAATCGCAAGCTTCGCGGCCGCGACCGAGCCCATGCCGGTGATGCTGGAATAAACCGAATTCTGATCGTTCAGGATGCCGACCTTGACCGGCCCCTGCTGCGCCAGCGCGCCTCCCCCGAAACCCACCATGATAGCCGCCGCGGCGATCCAAGCGCGCATCTGCACCTCCCGATATTTGCGATTCTTTCGACGCCCGACGGCGTCCATGGGAAGAATTGTGCATGACGGCGGACATTACGTCAATGTCTTTACGTACATGCGGCTATCCGGCGCGTGGCCGCTAATCACCTCTATTTGCATGCGCGCGACATTTCTCGCCGCAACGATGCCGCGAGGTAGTTTCCGCTGCGCGGAAATGTAGCAACGCTGAAATCTACAGTTGAGGCGGCGACCAGTCGGCCGCCATGTCGATGTCGAGATTGGCCAGTTCATAACCGCGACGGAAATCGACGATGTGCTTGTCCATCCAGCTTTTTGCGCCGGCCGCGTCGCGATTGCGCAGCGCCTGAACGATTTTCTCGTGCGCGACCAGCAGGCGTTCGCCGGCGCTCAGGCTGGTCAGCACCTTGGAAAAGGACGGATAGAACAACTGGCTGATCGGCTGCCGGCACAGTTGCAAGGCGCGATTGCGCGAGGCGCGCGCGATGATCTGATGGAACGCGATGTCGAGTTGCACCAGCGCCTGCCGATCCTCCAGGCTGGCTCTGGTCTTTTCAAGGTTGGCCTGCAGCAGATCGAGCGTCTCGTCGTCGATGCGTCTGGCCGCGCATTCAGCCAGCACCGGCTCGAAGCAACGCATGCTTTCCCACAACTCGCGAAAGCTGATCTCGTGCAGCACGATGGCGGCGGTGATCTTGGCGGAGATATCCGCCTCGCGCGGCGCGGTGACATACAACAGCTTGCCGCCGTCGTGGCGGCGGACCAAGCCGTTCTGTTCGAGCACGCGAACGGCTTCACGCACTGTCGAGCGATGCACCCCGAAGTCGCTCGCCATCGTCGTTTCCGACGGGACACGGTCACCGACCGACCATTGCCCCGACATGATTTTCGATTCGATGCTGCGCACCACCAGCCGATAGGCCAACTCGCTGCGCGCCGCACTGGTCGCGGGGTCGGGAGCCATCAGACCTGCTTTCCGGACACGGCGGCGCGATTTTCGTCACGCAACGCGCGACGACTGACCTTGCCGGTGATGGTGGTCGGCAATTCGGTGCGATACTCGATCGCGCGCGGATACTTGTAGGGCGCGGTCACCGATTTGACATGGTCCTGCAGTTCTCGCGTCAACGCCGGCGATGGCGCGATGCCGTCGCGCAGCACCACGAACGCCTTGACGATCTCGCCGCGCTCCTCGTCGGGGCTGCCGATCACCGCGCAGATTTGAATCGCGGCGTGTTCGGCCAGCGCGTTCTCCACCTCCAGCGGGCCGATGCGATAGCCGGCGGAATTGATGACATCGTCGGAGCGGCCGCGATACCAGAAGTAACCGTCGGCATCCTTTTCGGCGCGGTCGCTGGTGAGATACCAACGGCCTTCCGGACTTTCGACGATGCACGCCGCGGTTTTCTCCGCATCCTTCCAGTAACCCAGCATCAATTGCGGGTTCGGAAGTTTCACCGCCAGGTCGCCCTCCTGCCCCGGCGGCAGCCGCCGGCCGCTGACATCGATGACATCCATTTCCGTGCCGGGCGACGGCAACCCCATCGAGCCATAACGCACCGGCTCGCCGGGATAGTTCAACGCGACCATCAGCACCTCGGTCTGCCCGTAGGCTTCGTCGATGCGGATGCCGGTGGCGTCTTCCCAGCGTTCGGCCACGGCCGGATTCATCGCCTCGCCCGCCGTCACCACGCGTCGCAGCGCCGGAAGATCGCCGCGCTGCACCTCATGCACAACGCGCGAAAGTTCGGTGCCCGGCGCACAATAGACGGTGACGCTATGCTTGCGCAGAAGCTGCGGCCGCAGCTTGGCGTCAAACGGGCCGTCGTAAAAGAACGAGCTCGCGCCGCAACTGAGCGGACCGAAGATGATGCTGGTGCCGGCCTTGGCCCAGCCCGTGTCCGCCGTGCACCAGATGATTTCGCCGGGGCGGAGATCGAGCCAATAGATCGCCGACACGCGCCACGAATAGATCGCACGCGACGAATGGATCACCCCCTTCGGATGTCCGGTCGAACCCGAGGTGTAGTACATGATAGCGGGATCTTCGGCATCGACGGTCGCCGCCTCGGCGGTATCGGCCGCTCCTGCCATTTCCTTGTGCCAATCGAGCCAGCCGGCCGCCTGCCCGATGGCGATCTTCACCGGGACCTTTTCCGTAACGAGCGCGAATTTATCCGTATGCTCGCGGCGACAGATCGCGGCCTTCGCTTCGGCGTTCTCGACGCGGTAAGCAATATCGCGTGCCGTCAGCATCTCCACGCAGGGGATCGGCACCGCGCCGATCCGCATTGCCGCAATCACGGCGATGAACCATTCCGGCAGGCGCGGCAACATGACGATGACGCGGTCGCCCTTCTCGACGCCGCGCGCGCGCAGCACATTCGCCAGCCGGTTCGAGAGCCGCGCCAGTTCGGAGTAGCTGAAGGTGCGCTCGTCGCCCGCCGCATTCTCCCATATCAGGGCCGGGCCATCGCGCTCGGCAGCCCATCGGTCGATGACATCGGTGGCGAAGTTGAAGGTCTTCGGCACCCGCCAGTCGAAGCTCGCGCACATCGCGGCGTGGCTCTCCACCACCGGCTTGTCCAACGAGAACACATCGCGCATGGCTTCCTCCCGAATATTGCTCTTGTTCTTGATGTTGTCGGTAGCGCGCGCTCTAGCCGGTTTGCCCCTGCACGATGCGGCGGCCGAGCGCCCAGCGATGCACTTCGGACGGGCCGTCGTAAATCCGGAACGCGCGGACGTCGCGATAGAAACGCTCAACCACGGTATCGCGGGTGACGCCGAGCCCCCCGAGAATCTGCAACGAGCGATCAGCGACGCGCGCCACCGCCTCGGAGCACACCACCTTGGCCATCGAGCTTTCGGTGCCGCCGCGCTCGCCTTTGTCGAGCACCCATGCGGCGTGCCAGATCGTCAATTGCGCGGTGTGAATGTCCATGGCGTTATCGGCCAGCATGAACGACACCCCTTCGTGTGCGCCGAGCGGCTTGCCGAACGCAGTGCGGCGGCGCGCATAGTCGGTCGCGATCTCGTGGGCGCGAATGGCCGAGCCGAGCCAGCGCATGCAATGCGTCAGCCGCGCCGGCGCGAGCCGCACCTGCGCGTGACGGAAGCCCTGCCCCACTTCACCCAAAACGGCATCGGCCGGCAACCGCAGATTGTCGATGCGGATCACCGCGTGACCGCCGACGAAACTGGAATCCATGGTGTCGAGCGTGCGCTCGATCTTGATCGCAGGGTTCGGCAGGTCGGCCAAGAACATCGTCGCGCCGCCGTCGCCCTCGCCGCCGACCACCTTGGCCATGATGATGGCAAACGCCGCGCCTTCCGCGCCGGTAATCAGCCACTTGTCGCCATTGATCACCCACTCATTGCCGTCGCGCCGCGCCGTGGTCTGCATCTGTCCGGGATCGGAGCCGGCGCCGGGCGCGGGCTCCGTCATGCAGAAGCACGACCGGACCACGCCAGTTGCCAAAGGCTTCAGGTAGCGCTGACGCTGCTCCGGATTGGCGATGACATCCAGCATGTGGATGTTGCCTTCGTCGGGCGCGGCGCAATGCAGCGCGATCGGGCCGAGCATCGAATAGCCGGCGGCGGTGAACACCGCGGCGCGGCCGATATGGGACAGTCCCATGCCGCCGAATTCCTGCGGCGCATGTGGCACCAGCACGCCGGCGCGATCCGCCAGCGCGTTCAACTCGCGCCGCAATTCGTCGGTCGGCCCGTGCGAGGTCCAGCGCGGGTCTTTCTCATAAGGGACGACCTGCTCCTGCACGAAGGTTTTGACCCGCGCGGCGAGATCCAACACCTTCGGCGGCAGCGCGAAATTCAGATCAAGTGCAGTCATCAGTTCAATCCTCCGGTCGCGACATCGCGCGCAATCAAAACCATGTTTTCGCCAAGACGGGCAAAGTCGGCGTAACGTTCGTCCTTCACCGCGCCGTTGACCCACTGGCGATGCAGTTGCAGGAAAACGATGCCGAGCTTGAACAGCGCCAGCACGCGCATTGCCGGCAGATCGCCGAGATCGCATCCCGTTGCCGCTGCGTAACGCTGCGCCACTTGGTTTCGCGTCCAGAAACCGGAAAGCGCGGTCGGCATCTGCCGCAACTCACGCCATTCGATCGGATCGCCCGGTTCGGCCCAGTAGCTGAGCAGCGTCGCGAGATCGAACAGCGGATCGCCGCGCGTGCCCATGTCCCAATCGACCAGCGCCACCGGCGACAGGGTTTCTGGATTCAGGATCATGTTGTCGAGCTTGAAGTCGCAATGCAGCAGCGTCGCGGACCGCTCGCGAAACCGCTGCCGCGCCAGCCATTGCACGACGTCGTCGAGCAGCTTCCGTGTTGTATCTGAGCCCGCCACCAGCGCGCCGCGCTTCGACCATCCGGCGATGGCGCGCGCGATGAAGCCGTCCGGCTTGCCGAGATCGCCGAGCCCGACGGCCTGTGCATCGACCTTGTGCAGGCTCGCCAATGTCGCCACCAGCATCTCGCACAACATGCGCGGTGCATCGGCGTGCGACGCGACCGGCGCGAGATCGACGCCGCGCACCACGATGCCGCTGCGATATTCGATCAGTTGGAACGGCACGCCGATGACATCGCGGCGCTCGCAATAATGCAGGCTCGGCGCGATGAAGGGCAGCGCGGTGGCGAGGCGCGAGAGGATTTTGTGCTCGCGCGCCATGTCATGCGCACCGGGCGGAAGGTCGCCATCGGGCGGCCGCCGCAGCACCGCGCGCGCCCCATCGACGACGACGAGATAATTGCGGTTGGCTAGACCACCGGCGAATTGCCGGATCGGCTGATCCGGATCGAAGCTCATCCCTTGCGCGCGCAGATAATCCGCCAGCCGATGCCAGTCGGCCGGCACCGTTTCGGCGACCGAGAGCAGCATGGCAGGCTCCGCCACAGGCGATTGAGTGACAGGATTGGCGCCCACGTCGCCTCCATTATTGTCCGACAATAAATTCTAATCAGACAGGGAGAGGCCGCGTCAAGATCGATATTGTCGGAAATCCCGTGCTTTCGGGGGAACAAACCCTATATTTTGCCCGACAATCTGAAGAATTGCCGCCAACCAACTTAGGCGCGGATCGCGAAGGAGGAGATCGCGTCCGTAATCGCACCCTGCGGCAGCCGGTCGGCAAATTCCTCGATCCGCGAGAAGGCCGCCGGCGGCACCGCCTGCTCGCCGCCGATCCGCCGCAGCATCTGCGACACCGTCGCGCGATCGTAGGCGTAGTCGGCGGGCGTCATCCGCTGCTCATGCACCCTGATGCCATTCGCGGTATCGGCCTCAATCACCGCACAGAGTTGCGGCACCGCCGGATCGCCGATCAACGTGGTGCGATGAACCAGCGATGCCACCGTGTCGTCGTCATAGGTGGTCATCCGCTTCATGTCCGGCACGCCATGAATGAGTGTGGTGGCGATGCAGAACGGAATGCTCATCAGCGTTCCCGAGATGGAGTTGAACGGCCCCACCGCATCCATCCCGGCATAACCGGTCTCGTAAGGGTTCATCCGCACGCGCACCGCGCGCGGCGTTTCACCCTTGAGCGCCTCGCGCAGTTTCAACGCCCCTGTCACCGGCGTCTGGTTGAACGCACAAACGGGATATGGCTTGAAGGTGACGCGCAACGTCGCCCAATCGCGGCCGAGCGAAGCGGCGAGATCGGCCGGCGCCTCGACGCCGGCAAACGCCTTGACGAAACCGACCTTGCCTTCGATCGCCTGCGGCGCCGAGACCGAACCGGCGCGCGCCAGTGCCGCGGCGGTGAGGCCGTTGCGACCTGCGATACCAGGCTGATAGCGCCACTCGTCGGTGCCATCGGCGAAGGATTGCAGCACGCCGCCGGAGAACGACACGGCATTGGCGAGCGCGGCGGCGGCGGTCGCCGCGTCCAGTCCCATCAGGCGCGACGCGGCAGCAGCCGCGGCGATGGAGCCGTAGGTCGCGGTGGAGCGGAAACCACCCGGCGTGGTCTTGCCGGCAAACGCTTGCTCCAGCAGGCCGCCGGTCTCGTAACCCGCGATCAACGCGGGGATCAGGCGATCCAGTGGATGGTGCTGCACCTCGATCATCGCGGTGAGCATCGGCACCAGGACGGTGCCGAAATGCGCCGCGCCGCAGGTGTCTTCCTGCGCGCGGCCGTGAAACAGCGCGGAGTTGGCGAGACACGCGCCGGCGATGGTGGTGCGGCGGCCGTCGCCGAACAACGTGGCACCGTTCGCGACTTCGCCTTCGGTCGCCAGCACCGCTTCGCGCGCGACCTTGACATACGGCGTATCGAGGCCGTTCAGTCCCATGCCGAACGCGTTCACTAAGCACGTACGCGCCTTCTCCACCACCTGCGGCGGCAGCGTCTCGAGCGTGAGCGCCGAGGTGAAGGTGGCGATGTCGTGTGTGAGCGTGGTCATGGCAGCCTCCTTGGCGAGAGGACGTGATGGTTAGTGGTTCTTGATTCTAACATTTGCGTCCCGTTTCGGTCGCCTCTGTTGCAAATGTTAGAATCAAGAACCACTATTAGTATAAGTTGCTAGCGGAGCTTTGGACTTGACATTCGCCTGACGAATTTGCGGCGCGGGGGTAGCGAATGTCAAATCCGTTCCGCTAGAGCGCCAGATACCGCTGACGAATCTGCTCGTTGGCTTTCAGCTCGTCGATGGACGCGCTGTAGACGATCTGGCCCTTGTCGATCACCGTCGCCTGGCTGGCGATACCGAGACAGAAATGCATGTTCTGTTCGGCGATCAGCACCGTCGCGCCGGTGTCGCGCAATTGCCGCAGCAGTTCTCCGATCCGCTGCACGATGATCGGCGCGAGGCCTTCGCTGGGCTCGTCGAGCAACAAAAGCACCGGATTGCCCATCAAGGTGCGCGCGATCGCCAGCATCTGCTGTTCGCCGCCGGACAGCCGCCCGGCAACGCGATGGCGCAGTGGCTCCAGCAGCGGAAACACCTGATAGATACGCTCGATCGACCAGTCGTCCTGGCCGTCCGGGCCTTTCTTGTGTCCGATGACGAGATTGTCCTCGACGCTGTGATCCGGAAAAATCTGGCGGTCTTCCGGCACGAAGCCGAGACCGGCGCGCGCGATGTGATGCGGCTTCAAACCCGACACCGTGCGCCCGCGCAACGTGACGCGGCCGCGTCGCGGCGGCGCAAGGCCGGCGATAGCCTTCATCGTCGTCGATTTGCCGGCGCCGTTGCGGCCAAGCAGCGCCATGGTCTCGCCCGGCTGTACCGACAACCCGACGCCGAACAGGATCTGGCTGGTGCCGTAGTAAACGTCGAGCCCTTCGACCTCGATGACAGCTTGCGTGCTCATAGCGCACCCGCATGTTCGTCGGTGCCGAGATAGGCCTCGATCACCGCGGGATTTTTCCGGATTTCATCCGGCGTGCCGGTCGCCAGAATGCGGCCGTAGCACAACACGACGATGGAGGGCGCAATCTTGAAGACGATATCCATGTCGTGCTCGATGAAGACCACCGTGATCTTCTCGCGCACCCACAATTCGTGGACCTTCTCGATCATGCGCCAGCGTTCCTCGGTGCCCATGCCGGCGGTCGGCTCGTCGAGCAGCAGCACCTTGGGCTCCAGCACCAGCGCCAGCGCGATATCCAACAACTTCTGGTCGCCGTGCGACAATGCGGACGCGACGCGGTCGCGCTTGTTGGCGAGCCCGAGCAGTTCGATAACGTAATCGGCGCGGTCGCGCGTCTCCGCCAGCGGAAACCGCCGATGCAGTACGCTGGCGCGCCGTTGATCGGCGCCCACCGCCGCCAGCATGGTTTCGTTCACCGTGAGCGACGGAAAGATGCTCGCCACCTGAAAGGCGCGGCCGATGCCGTGACGAACGATATCCGGCGGCGAGCGCCCGGCCATATCGGTGCCGTCGAGCAGGATGCGGCCGGTGTCCGGCTTCAGCGCGCCGGTGATCAGATTGAAGAACGTGCTCTTGCCGGCGCCGTTGGGGCCGATCACCGCCGTCAGCGAACCGGTGGCGAAATCCAGCGTGACGTCGTCGGTCGCTTTCACGCCGCCGAACGATTTCGAGATGTGCTGAACTTCCAGCATCGCTAGCCGTTGGCCTCCCTCAATCCGCCATAGGTGTTCCACGGCGTGGCGGCGAGCCAGCCGCAATCGACGGGGACGTTCACGCCGGTCATCGCGGACGCCGCGTCTGATGCGAGGAACGCGACAACGGCGGCGATTTCTTCCGGCGTCACCAATCGCCGCAACGCCGCGTTGTTGGAGAGGTTCGACACATCGCGCTCGCCGCGATCGATGGCGTCCTGCAACGCCGGTGTCAGCGTATAGCCGGGCGACACCGCGTTGACACGCACACCTGCCGGTCCCCACTCCGCAGCCAGGCAGGCCGTCATCGAGATCACTGCCGCCTTGGCCGGCGCATAAGCGTGCAGCGGCATCGAACGCATGCCGGCGATGGAGGCGATATTGACGATGCTGCCGTGACGGCGCGCGATCATGGCGCGGGCGAACGCGGTACAGGCTACATACGTTCCGCGCTGATCGACGCGGACGATATCGTCCCAGCGCTCCATCGGCAGGTCGTGCGGTCGCACCGGAATCTGGATGATGCCCGCGCTGTTGACCAGCACGCCGACCGGCCCACATTCGCGCTCGATGGTTTCGGCGCAAGCCTCAACCGCGCGTTCGTCGCCGACATCCAGCGCGTAGGCGCGGCCGCCGATCTCATCCGCGATGGCTTCTGCCTTTGCGATATCGCGATCCACCACCGCCACCAGCCCGCCGCCGTCCTGCGCGAATTTGCGCGCGCAGGCCGCGCCGATGCCACTGGCGCCGCCGGTGACGACGCACACCCGACCGACTTTCGCTTCAGTTGTTGCTGCACTCATCGCGACTGCTCCTTCGAGGAGTCGCGCCAGGACCGATACCAGTCAACGGCGAAATCCATCAGGCCCTTGCGCAGACCCAGCGCAAAGAACAGGATCACCACGCCGAGCACGATGCCATAGTGCTCGGTCAGCCGCGTCGCGGTGTCGTTGAGGATCAACAACAGCACGGTGCCGACCATCGGACCAAGGAAGGTGGTGACGCCGCCCAGCATGTTGATGAAGATGCCTTCGCCGGAAATGGTCCAGTAAGCGAACTCCGGATAGGCGCCGGAGACGAACAGGCTCATGATCATGCCGCCGACACTGGCGAACAACGCCGCCAGCACGAACACCGTCAGCTTGGCCCGCCATACATTGATGCCGATGAACGAGGCGCGCGTGGCATTGTCGCGGATCATCCGCAGCGTATAACCGAACGGCGATTGCGCGATCTGGCGCATCAGCAGCAGACCGATCACAAGCAGCGCGCAACTGAAGATGTAGAGCTGGACGTGATTGGTGAGATCGATGCCCCAGAACAGCGGGCGCTTGATGCCGCCGCGCAGGCCCTGGTCGCCGCCGGTGAGCGACTGCCACGACAGGATGACGCTGTGGATCAGCATCTGGAACGCCAGCGTGACGAAGGCGAAGTAGATTTCCTTCAACCGCACGCAGATGGCGCCGATCACCACCGCCGCAACCGCCGTGATCGCCAGCGTGCAGACCATCGCTACCGGGATCGATACGTTGGCGCGCTGCATCAGCAGGCCGAAGCCATAAGCGCCCAGGCCGAAGAACATGCCATGGCCGAACGAGATCAGGCCGGTGTAGCCGACAAGCAGATTCAATGACGTCGCGAACAGGCCGAAGGCGGAGCAGCGGATGACGAAGTCCAGCAGCGCCTTGCTATCGAACAGGAACGGCAGCGCAGCCAAAACGGCGAACCCGATGACGGCGGCCGCCACGTCGATAGTGGCGGCGCGGCGCGGCCTCGCGACGAACGGCGCGGTCCCTGCACGATTCTCGATGTTCAGTTCGCTCATGCCACGTCCTTGCCGAACAAACCGGTCGGACGCGCGACCAGAACGATCACCATGAACAGATACATCAGGCCGTCAGTAAACAGCGGGAAGCCCAGCGAGCCGAACGAGCGGATCAGACCGATCAATAACGCGCCGATCAGTGCGCCGAGGATCGAGCCCATGCCGCCGATCACCGTGACGATGAAGGATTCGATCAGCACCGAGAACCCCATGCCCGGCGTCATCGAGCGCACCGGCGCGGCCAGCGCACCGGCAAGCCCGGCGAGCGCGCAGCCCAGCGCGAACACGCTGCCATAAATCATCGCGGTGTTGATGCCGAGCGCCGACACCATGCCGGGATTGTGCGCGGCGGCGCGAATGACCTTGCCGAGCTTTGAGCGCGCCAGTCCGATTCCTAGCAGTGCGGCGACCGCAAGAGCCACGCCGATCAGCAGGATATAGAACGGCGGCACCACGCCGCCGGCAATGAACCACGGCGGCACCTGGAACGCCTCCGGCATTCCCATCGACTTGAATTCGGCGCCCCAGATCAGTTTCACGCTGTCGTCGAAGATCAGCACGAAGGCGTAGCAGACCAGAAGCTGCATCAGCACGTCGCGACCATAGACGCGACTGATGAAAACACGCTCAAAGATCAGACCAATGATCGCCGCGCCGAGCGCGCCGAACAAAAGCGCCACGATGAAGCTGCCGGTCAGTTGATAGCCGGTCAGCGCGAAGTAGGCGCCAAACATATAGAATGCGCCGTGGCTGAAATTGACGATCTTGAGCACGCCGAAGATCAGCGTCAGCCCGACGGCGACGAGAAATAGCAGCATGCCGATGATGAGACCGCTGGTGGTCTGCGTCACCACACAGGCAGAACTGCCGAGACAGCCGATAAGCGCGTCGAGATCCAAGGGAAGCGTCCGTCGTTAGATGGTGACGTTCTGCGAGTCGTTCCGGCGCAGGCAGGGTCCCATACTGATCGTACCCGCCGCAAGATGCCAAGATTTGACGGTAACGATTTTCGTATCGTCGATGACACGGCGTATGGGTCCCCGCCTTCGCGGGGACGACGCCGTGCGCGGAGCGAAATGTCATCGCCCCGCGCACTTTTGTCGTCAGGTGTAACCCTTGCT
>JBARXT010000150.1:0-8407 GCA_049647485.1 Xanthobacteraceae bacterium | reverse complement strand
GCCGATTCTCCCGAAGACTGGCCAATCGAGATTACGTCGGCGGGCCGAGAGTGCAACGAGGAACTACGAGGTGCGGATTGAGTGCCTTGAAGCACGACGCGTCATGGCCGGAATAAATCCGGCCATGACCAGGTCGATCAGTATTCGACCTGTTAGTTAGGTCGCGAACGTTTCGAGCGAATATTTCGAATGCATTCCTATCGCAAAACAAAACGCCCCGACGAATCGGGGCGTTGAGAGTTGTCTATTCGCGCGAATGAAGCGCGGCGGGTCGCGCCCCGTCACGGCATCAGTCGGAGATTTCGGCGTAGTTGCCCTTGGCGTCCCACTTGTAGACGACGTAGTCGATCGCCTTGATGTCGCCCTTGGCGTCGAAGCCGAGCTTGCCGAGCACGGTGTCCCACTCGCCGTCCTTGATGACCTTCATCACCTTCTGCGGATCGGTGGTGCCGGCCTTCTTGACGGCTTCGGTCCACACCTGCATCGCGGCGTAGGTGTAGAGCGTGTAGCCTTCCGGATCGATGCCCTTGGCCTTGAACTTCTCGACGATGGCCTGGGCGGTCGGCTTGTGGCGCGGATCCGGGCCGAAGGTGAACAGCGTGCCCTCGGCCTGCGGGCCGGTGATCGAGGCGAACTCCTTGTCGTTCATCGAGTCGCCGGACATCATCACCGTCTTGAGGCCCTGGTCGCGCATCTGGCGCAGGATCAGGCCGGCCTGCTGGTGATAGCCGCCGATGTAGGCGAGATCGATGTTGTCGCGCTTCAGCCGCGAGACGATGGAGTTAAAGTCCTTGTCGTCCTTGTTGTAGGACTCGAACATCTTCTCCTGGAAGCCGGCCTTGTTGAGCGCCTTCTTGGTCTCGTCGGCAAGGCCCTTGCCGTAAGTGGTCTTGTCGTTGAGGATCGCGACGTTCTTGCCCTTGAAGTTCTTGATGATGAACTGCGCGGCGACCACGCCCTGCTGGTCGTCGCGGCCGCAGATGCGCAGCACGTTCCACAGCTTGCGTTCGGTGAACAGCGGATTGGTCGAGGCCGGGGTGATCTGCAGCACGTTGCTGTCGGCATAGGCTTCCGAGGCCGGGATCGACGACGACGAGCAGAAGTGCCCGGCGACGAACGGGATGCCGGCGCTGCCGATCTTCTCGGCGATGGAGCGCGCCTGCTTCGGATCGCAGGCGTCGTCGCCGACAAACAGCTTCAGTTTCTTGTTGAGCACACCGCCGGCGGCGTTGGCATCAGCGATGAATTGTTCGGCGCCGTTCTGCAACTGGCGGCCGAAAGCGGATTCGCTGCCCGTCATCGGGCCCGCCACCGCGATGGTGATGTCCTGGGCGAAGGTCGTGGTCGTGAGCGCCAGCGAGGCGCCCAATGTCGCGCTCAGGGCCAGGCCGATCAGCTTCAATGATTTCATTCGAGTGGTCCTCGCGGAGGGGTGATGGGATGCACCGGACTTTTGCCGGTTTCGCAAATCGGCGGCATTCTCTGATGATTTGCCGCCGGTGTCATGGGCAAATTTTACGCGCCACGCCCTTTGGGGACCGCGTCACTTGGTCGCCGCGTCACGCGTGGCGGCCGCCTTCGAGATAGGCGGCGCGGATTTCCGGACGTTGCAGCAGTTCCATGCCGGGGCCGCTCATGGTGATCAGGCCGTTGACCATGACGTAACCGCGATGGGCGAGGCGGAGCGCGTGGTTGGCGTTCTGCTCGACGATCAGCACCGTGAGGCGATCCTCGCGGTTCAGGGTGCGGATCGCCGCGAAAATCTGCCGGGTGATCAGCGGTGCGAGGCCGAGCGAGGGTTCGTCCAGCAGCAGCAGGCGCGGGCGGCTCATCAAGGCGCGGCCGATCGCCAGCATCTGCTGTTCGCCACCGGAGAGCGTGCCGCCGCGCTGCGTCATGCGTTCCTCGAGGCGCGGGAACAGTTTCAGCACGCGCGCGAGGCTTGAGGCGCGCTCGGCATCACTGCCGGGCGTGGCGTCGGCGCCCATCTGCAGGTTTTCCGCCACCGTCATGCGCGGGAAGATGCGCCGGCCTTCCGGCGATTGCGCGATGCGCAGCCGTGCGACTTCATGGGTCGGCATTGCGGTGATGTCCCGGCCGTCGAACAGGATATGCCCCGCGCGGGCACGTGGGCGGCCGAAGATCGACATCATCAAGGTCGATTTGCCGGCGCCGTTGGCGCCGATCAGCGCCACGATCTCGCCGGACTGGATATCCAGATCGACGCCCTTGAGCGCTTCGATCTTGCCGTAGGCGGCGCGCAGCCCGCGAATGGCGAGCAGCGATGTCGCGGCGGATGCCGTCATGATGCGCCACCTTCCATGACGGCAGCGGCGTCTTCCTCGTCGGAGCCGAGATAGGCGGCGACGACTTTCGGATCGTCGCGCACCGCGCGCGGCGCGCCGTCGGCGATCTTCACGCCATGGTCGAGCACGACGATGTGGTCGGAGATTTCCATCACCACGCTCATGTCGTGCTCGATCAATAGGATCGATGTGCCGATGTCGTCGCGGATCGAGAGCAGGAGATCGCCGAGCGCGGCGCTCTCGTTGGCGTTGAGGCCGGCGGCGGGTTCATCGAGGCAGAGCAGCGCCGGCTGTGCGCACATCGCGCGCGCGATCTCTAGGCGGCGCTGATCGCCGTAAGGAAGATTGCCGGCGGCATCGTCGGCGCGCTCCAGGAGGCCGATGCGTTGCAGCCACTCGCGGGCGAAATCGATCGCCTCGCGTTCGGCCTTGCGAAACGACGGAACGCCAAACAGGCCGAGGAAGGTGAAGCCGGAGGCGCGCATCAGGGTGTTGTGCTGCGCCACCATCAGGTTTTCCAGCGCGGTCATGCCGGGAAACAGCCGGATGTTCTGGAAGGTGCGCGCGACTTTCGCGTATTTGCAGATGCGGAAATCGTGCAGGCGATCGAGCCGGAATGTCGCGCCGTCGTCGTGCACCAGCGTCATGGTGCCGCCGCTCGGCCGATAGAAGCCGGTGATGCAGTTGAACACCGTGGTCTTGCCGGCGCCGTTCGGTCCGATCAGCGCGGTGATCTGGCGGCGCTGCGCCGTGAACGACAGGTCGTTGATGGCGAGGATACCGCCGAAGCGCATCGTCAGCCCGTCGATGGCGAGGATGGGGGCGGCGCTGGTCATCCGTGGCCTTCCTTCACCAGCGCCGCCGATATTTCGGTCTGCTTCTGCAGGAACACGGTGGGCGCGCGATGGCCGATCAGCCCGCGCGGTCGCCAGATCATCAGCAGCACCATGACGCCGCCGAACACCAGCATGCGGAATTGATCGAGGCCGCGGAACAGTTCGAAGCCGCCGATCATGGCGATGGCGGCCAGCGCGACGCCGAGTTGCGAGCCCATGCCTCCTAACACGACGATGGCCAGCACCAGCGCCGATTCCTGGAAGGTGAACGACTCCGGGCTGATGAAACCTTGACGGGTGGCGAAGAAGGCGCCGGCGAAGCCACCGAACATCGCGCCGATGGCGAAGGCCGAGAGCTTCGTCGTGGTGATGTTGATGCCGAGCGCGCGGCAGGCGACTTCATCCTCGCGCATCGCCTCCCACGCGCGGCCGATCGGAAGCCGGCGCAGCCGGATGGTGACCCAGTTGGTGATCAGCGCCAGCGCCAGGATCAGATAGAACAGGAAGACCAGCCGATGCGTCGGCGAGAACGGGATGCCCAGCATCGCGGCGAGGCCGTTCTCGCCCGGCGTCAGCGGAATGCCGAAGGCGGTGGGGCGCGGAATGCCGCTGATGCCGTTGGGGCCGCCGGTCACGTCTTGCCAGTTGAGGATGACAAGGCGGATAATCTCGCCGAAGGCCAGCGTGACGATGGCGAGATAGTCGCCGCGCAGCCGCAACACCGGGAAGCCGAGCAGCACGCCCCAGAACGCCGCGAGCAGTCCCGAGATCGGCAGCAGCACCCAGAACGCCCACGGCCCGAGTTGCTCCATGCTGAAGCCGACATAGGGAAAGGCATCGATCAGATGCGGCAGCGGCAAACCGCTTTGCGCTAACAGCGCGTAGGAGTAGGCGCCGACCGCGTAGAACGCGACGTAGCCGAGATCGAGCAGGCCGGCGAGGCCGACCACGATGTTGAGGCCCCAGCCCAGCATCACATAGGTCATCACCAGAATGGCGAGATCGAGCAGGTAGCGTTCCTTGTAGAAGATCACCGGCACCAGCAGCGCGAAGATCAGCAGCGCCGGCGCCAGCAGGCGACCCAGCGTTCCGAACGCGCCGCGAACGCCGGCGGGCAGTTCGATGCTGCCGACCGGTCCGATCCAGCGCCGCAGCAATTCAATAATGATGGAGCCGACGAACACCGCGCCGACCACGCCGGCGAGTTCGCCGAACCGCGTCCAGTAGATCAACTGTCCCGACGATCCGGCTTCGGTGCGGATGCCGATCATCAGCGAGAATAGCACCAGCGCCACAAGTGCGCTGATGACGGCTTTCTTCAGGATGAAGCCGAAGCCGGCAGAAGGCTCGGCGGTTGCCGGATGTGAGGCGGGTGCTGCCATCCGTCAGACTTTTTCGACTTCGGGACGGCCGAGCAGGCCGGTCGGCATGAAGATCAGCACGATGATCAGGATCGAGAACGCGGCGACGTCCTTGTATTCGACCGAGAAGTAGGCCGACCAGAAGGTCTCGATCAGGCCGATGGCAAGCCCGCCGAGCATTGCGCCCGGCAGCGAGCCGATGCCGCCGAGCACGGCCGCGGTGAACGCCTTGATGCCGGCGATGAAGCCCATGAAGAAATCGACCAGGCCATAATAGAGCAGGTACATCATCCCGGCCACGGCGGCGAGCGAAGCGCCGATCACGAAGGTCATCGAGATGGTGCGGTCGACGTCGACGCCGAGCAGCGCGGCCATGGTCTGGTCCTGCTCGCAGGCGCGCATGTCGCGGCCGAAGCGGGTGCGCGCCACCATGTAGCTGAAGATCGCCAGCAGCACGATGGTGGTGACGACGACGACGATCTGCACGTTGGAGAGTTGCACGGCGAAGTTGCCGGAGTCGTGCAGCGTGTAGCCGCCGGTGATGATCGGCGGCACCGGTTTAACGCGCGCGCCCTGCGACACCTGCGCGAAATTCGACAGCACGAACGACATGCCGATGGCGGACAGCATCGGCGCGAGACGGAACGATTGCCGCAACGGGCGATAGGCGATGCGCTCCACCGTCCAGCCGTAAAGCGCGGTGACCGCCATCGCCACCAGCAGCACCAGCAGCAGGATCACCGGTACCATTGTCAGGCCGATCGAGACCAGAATCAGAAAGGTGATGAGCGCGATGAAGCCGCCGATCATGAAGATGTCGCCGTGGGCGAAATTGATCATGCCGACGATGCCGTAGACCATGGTGTAGCCGATGGCGATCAATCCGTAGATCGAGCCGAGCACCAGGCCGTTGATCAGTTGCTGGAAGAAATAATCCATGCGCCGCCGAATCGAGAGGGAAGCCAGTTGAAGTGGAATTGAGCCCTGTGCGTCCGTGACCGATGCCGGAGGGTTCCGGATCGTCTCGCGGCAAGCGTGTATGTGCCGAATTGCGACGCCGATGCAGCCATCGATTCCCCCAGCCGGCGGCCACGTCCCGGTTATATACGGATTCTTAACAGTGCGAACCGGGTGCGGCAACCGCGCACAGTCGAGCGGGTAGGGAAGGTTGCACTGCGGTGAATTCCACGGCGCCTGCGGTCGGATTTCGGCGGCGTGTCAGCTTTTCATCCGTGTGGCCGGCCAGATGCGGAACCGGACCGGAAGCTTTCCACAGCCGCGTTAAGGTTAACAAATGGTTTCGATTGCTGCCGCAAGGCGGCGGGGCTTTCGTCGTCGAAAGCGCCCGAGTGATTCCGCGGGGCGCGCGTGACGGGCGGGTCCCATGTCGGCAAACTGGCAAACGAATTGGCGATTGAGCACCTTCAGCGGGCTTCTCCTCGCCGGCTATTTCGTGCCGGTGTGGACGTTTGCCGCGTGGCGCATCGTGCTGTCGCCGATCCAGGGCCTGTTCGAACGGCCAAATGTCGCGGTCGCGATGTTCATCAGCGACCATCTACAAGTCCCCGCGCTGATGACGGTGCGCTTCGCCTGGCTGCTGGCGCTCGGCAAGCTGACGGTGGTGGCGTTCTTCCTGCTGTTCGCGGCGCTGATGCTGCGCCGGGCAGTGCGCCTCGGGCGCGGCGGCGACGAGGCGCTCGGCATCGCGCTCGGGCTCGGCTGTGTCATCAGCTTCGCCAGCATGATGTTCGCCGTCGAGGTGGGTGAGGCGGCGGCGCTGCAACTACATGCCACCGAATTGATGCTGCTGCTCGGCACCGCGATCCTGATGCTGGTCGATCAGCCGCAGGCGAACACGTCATCGTCGAGTGAGCGCGACGCGCGCGAGACGGGTTACGCCTTGAGCAATCCCAGTTCCTGAATGACCAGGCCGGCTTCCTTCACCGCGTGGTTGGCCGCGGGCACGCCGCAATAGATCGCCTGCTGCAACAGAATTTCCTTGATGTCGTCCGGCGTGAAGCCGCCCTCGGCCAGCGCCGCGCGCACATGCAGGCGGAATTCGTCCCATTGCCCGAGCGCCACCATGGTGCCGATCACCAGCACGCGGCGGGTGCGCTCGTCGAAATGCGGCCGGGTCCAGATCTCGCCCCACGCGTGACGGGTGATGAGATCGATGAAATCGGCGTTGAAGGTCGTCTTGTTATTGACCGATTTATCGACCCATGCGTTGCCGAGCACCTTGCGACGCATTTTCATGCCGTCGTCGCGGCGTTGTTGGTCGTCCATGATTGATCGTTCTTTCAGCGTTGCGTCAGGAAGCCGATCACGGCTTCGGTGAAGGCGTGCGACTGCTCGACGTTGGAGATGTGCGCGGCATCGAGAATCGTCATGCTGGCGCCGGGAATGTTGGCGCGGATATATTCGCCGGCCGCGATCGGCGTCGCGGCGTCGTGCCGTCCGGCGATCACCAAGGTCGGGCGGGAAATGCGCGGCAACAGATCGCGCTGGTCCAGCGTGCGCAACGCCTCGCAGCAGGCGATGTAGCCTTCTTGCGGCGAGGCGATCAGCATCGCCTTCATGCGTGCGGTGACGGCGGGCTCGCGCTCGCGGAAATCCGCCGTCAGCCAGCCGCCCATCACGGCATCGGCGACGGAGGCGATGCCGCCGTCTTTCACCGCCTTGATGCGATTGTCCCAGTTGGTCGGGTCCGGGTAATAGCAACTGGTGTTGGCGAGGATCATGCGGTCGAAACGCTCGGACGCGTTGGCCCCGAGCCATTGCCCGACCATGCCGCCCATCGACAGCCCGCACCAGTGCGCCTTGCGAATGTCGAGCGCATCGAGAATCGCCAGCACGTCGCGGCCGAAGCGCTCCATCGAATACGGCCCCGCCGGCACGCCGGATTTGCCGTGGCCGCGCCGGTCGTAGCGGACCACGCGAAACTGCTTGGCGAGCGCGCCCAATTGCGGCTCCCACATCGCCATGGTGCAGCCGAGCGAATTCGACAGGATCAGCGCGGGGCCGTCGTCACGGCCTTCCACCGCGACATTGAGCGGGCAGCCGTCATCGGCATTGATGGTGGGCATGGATGTCTCCTCAATCTTTCTGTCATTCCGGATCGCGAGCGCTCTGCGAGCGAGTCCGGAATCCATAACCACTACAGGGAGTATGGATTCCGGGCCTGCGCCAGAAGATGGCGCATCCCGGAATGACGGCGCGAATAATATGAGCCTTACACATCGAGCGATGCCAGCAGCCGCTCGATCAGCGCTTGCGAGGCGCCCTGATAGGCCAGCGGGTCGAACAGTTTTTCAAGCCGCGCGGCGTCGAGATGCGCGGTGATGCGTTTGTCGTCGGCAAGCACGTCGCGCAGATGGCGTTTCGATGCGACCGCTTGGCGCGACGCGTCTTCGATCAGGTGATGTGCGTCGGCTTTGCCGATCTTGTCCGCCAGCGCCATCGTCACCGCTTCCGCCATGATGAGGCCGTGGGTGGTGTCGAGATTGGCGCGCATCCGCTCAGTGTCGACTTCCAGCCCTTCGGCGATATCGACGATGGCCGCGAGCGCGCCGGAGGTGACGAGCATCAGCGTCGGCAAGGTCGGCCATTCGGCGTGCCACGGTCCGGCGCTGCGCTCGTGCTCCTGCACCTGCGCGGCGAAAATCGTCGCGGCGAGGTTCGGCGCCATGGTGGCGGCGGCAAGCGCGGAGGCGGCGGCGACCGGATTACGCTTGTGCGGCATGGTGGATGAGCCGCCGCGCCCGGCGCCGGCGGGCTCGAACGCTTCGCCCACGTCGGTCTGCATCAGCAGCGAGACGTCGCGGGCGATTTTGCCGCAGGTGCCCGACAGGATCGCCAGCACGGAGGCGGCTTCCGCGATGCGGTCGCGATGGGTGTGCCACGG
>JBARXT010000149.1:0-9252 GCA_049647485.1 Xanthobacteraceae bacterium | reverse complement strand
GGCGGGGCGCGCTCGATGCGCTCGACGATCTCAGGATCGGATTGCTGTCGGGCTCGCTCGACAATGCCACCGTGATGCGCTTGCGCGACGCCGCCGCGAATCTCAAGGAAACCTCCGGCGATCCCGGCCTCGATGCGGTGCTGTCGGAAATCGAACTGCGCGTCGAGGTCGAACTCGCCAAGGCGGCCCGTTCCTGAACGGCCCGTCCTTGAGCCGCGCTTACCTCACGCTGCGTCTCTCTGGCTGCCGTCGTAACGCCGCTGTGCAGCCTGCACCTCTTTGAGGTGGGCTTCCGCCCAATGCCGCAGCGGATCGACCGCTTTCGCCAGCGTCACGCCGAGCGGCGTGATGGAATACTCCACCGTCACCGGCACGGTAGCGATGGCGTGGCGCTTCACCAGCCCGTCGCGCTCCAGGCTTTTGAGCGTCTGCGACAGCATCTTCTGCGAAATTCCATCGATGTGACGGCGCAGCGCGTTGAAGCGCATCGGCTCCTTCAACAGGAGCCCCAATAGCAGCACGGCCCATTTGTCGCCGACGCGGTCGAGGATCAGGCGCGTCGGGCATTTCGCGTTGTAGGGATTTCCGGGCTTCATGGGCGTCGGCTCCGTCTTCACCGGCCGTGCACGGGTTTCGGTCGGGTAACCTGGTGGCATGAAAGTGCTCTCTTCACACCTACAGTATTTTCGATATCTAGTCACTATTGGTTACTTTAGGGGTCCGGATGTCGCCTTCGGGATGTCGCTCGGGGAATCGCCGGACCGTCGATCGGAGAGGTTGTCATGAAGATTGCAGTCATCGGCGGAACCGGACGTGCCGGTTCACGGATCGTTGAAGAACTGTCGCGCCGCGGGCACGAACTGACGGTCGTCGTCCGTCATCCGGAGAAGATGCCGTCGCGCGCAGGCGTCACCGCCGTGCAGGGCGATGTGTTCGATGCCGAGGGGCTGGCGAAACTGCTGGCCGGACACGAGGTCGCTGTCAGCGCGGTGCATTTCGCCGCCAGCGACCCCGCGCGGTTGATCGCCGCGGTCAAGCGGGCCCGAATCGGGCGCTATGTTGTGGTCGGCGGCGCCGGCAGCCTCGAGGTCGCGCCCGGCGTGACGTTGGTGTCCACACCCGAGTTTCCGGCGGCCTACAAGGCCGAAGCCGAGAAAGGCGGCGTCTTTCTCGACCTGTTGCGCCGCGAAAGCGATCTCAACTGGACCTTCCTGTCGCCGTCGGCGCTGTTCGTCGAGGGCGAGCGGACCGGCAAGTTCCGGCTCGGCGGTGACCAGTTGCTGACCGACGCCGCTGGAAAGAGCTGGATTTCCTTCGAGGACTACGCCGTGGCGCTTGCGGACGAAATCGAACGCCCGGCGCACGCGCGGCAGCGATTCACGGTCGGATATTGAGCCTTTGCAACGGGTTCCGGGCGGATCGCAAGGCCTCCGTCCGGGAACCCGTGCCGGCGTCAGACGATATTGTCTGACACAGGGCGGCGCTATATAAGCGCGGCGCAGCCGGACCCATTCCGGCGCCTCGCACAAAAAAATGGATTGGCCTTGGAAAAGTTGAAGAATTATCGACCCTCCGAAAAAGAGCCTTTCATGAACGAGCGCCAGCGCGAATATTTTCGCAACAAGCTGCTGGCCTGGAAGGACGAGATTATTAAAGAATCCAAGATCACGTTGCAGACGTTGCAGGAAGAGAACGTCAATCATCCGGATCTTGCCGACCGCGCTTCGTCGGAAACCGATCGCGCCATCGAGCTTCGCTCGCGCGACCGCCAGCGCAAGCTGATCTCCAAGATCGACGCGGCGTTGCAGCGCATCGAGGACAACACCTACGGCTATTGCGAGGAAACCGGCGAACCGATCTCGCTGAAGCGCCTTGAGGCGCGGCCGATCGCGACGCTCTCGGTCGAGGCGCAGGAGCGCCACGAGAAACGCGAGAAGGTCTATCGCGACGAGTAGTGCGGCGACTGGCCGACAGATTTATGACAATGGCCGGACCTTGCGTCCGGCCATTTGCGTTTCGGATGCTTATTGGTGGCTGCGAATATCGGCGAAGGGTGGGGCCGTCGCTACGCTTACACAAAGTCGACGGCCCCGTGCCGCGCAATTGAAATCGTGACCGGCCCTCTTGGAAGACATTCCGGCCAACTCTGCGCGACGCTGCGACGATAGCTGGATGCCGGGCCCCGACAACTTAACTCGCATCTTAACCTAACCGTTAAAGGTTACCGCTGCGGTCCGGCGATCATCGTATCTGCAGCCTGCGGCGCGGTCGCTTCATATATTCTGCGACGGCGTCTCGATCCGACGTGACCAGTCCTCGGTTCTTCCCGAGGCCAGGCGGGCTTCGACCAGACGAAGCCAGCTTTCCGGCAGGCCGGGGATAGCCGCCAGTTCGCTGAGCGCCGCGCGGTTCATGCGGTCGTGATAGAGCAGGTGGGAGACGCGGGCGAGGGACCAGTCGGGATGCGGTCGCGCGATCAGCGTGCCGCGGTCGCCCGCTGCGACGATGCCGGGCTCGACGACCCTGAAGTACCAGCCGCTGCGCCCGCTATCCTGCACGCGGCGCGCCATGTCGGGCACGTCGAAGCGCAGATTCAATTTCCAGCATGGCTGGCGGCCTTGACTGACTTCGAGCAGCGCGGTGCCGACGCGCCAGCGGTCGCCAAGGCAAACGTCAGCTTCGGTCGTGCCGTCAATCACCAGATTTTCTCCGAACGCGCCGGAGCGAAAACGCGCGGCGCGGTCCGGCAACTCCCGCGTCCATGCCGGCAGGTGCGAGATCGCGTAGGCGTGGACGGCCTTGTGCGGTCCGCCGTGATGTTTGGTGTCGGCCTGCTCGTCGCCGTCGAAGCCGAGAGCACCCACGGCGAGAGAGCCATCGACCGGCTGCTTGTCGATAGCGCTCCGTGCGCCCGCTGAACCGAGAGGCGCGGCGCGGCCGACGCGAAGTTCGAGCACTTCAAATCCGGACATGGACTGACGACGGGGGTCGATGCTGCGTGACATTTCAGAGGCGAGGCGGCGCAATTGTGTAGGCAAGACACTGTGCAATCAGAACTCTACCCATGCCATGGCGAAATGGGAACCGCAAAGCGATGTTGCGATGGCGGTGTCCGTCTTGCGTCGGCCGGGTGCAAAACGGTCGCGCGGCGGCCAGAAGGTCGGAAGCATCGCCTGGTTCGATTGACGCTTCGCTCGTTCTCCGCGTGAAAAGACCGGCCTCGCCGGTGGTGCCCCACCTGCGCGCGACCATATCAATGCGTCCCACAATAGAAGCGGCCTCCGGCAGGGGAGCTACCGAAGGCCGCGTCGTACGCTGCGTCGCGCCTAGGTTCGCGACGTCGCGTGGGAGCTGGTTGTCTGCGAACTAGAACGGCAGCAGCACGTCGAGCACCTGCTGGCCGTAGCGCGGTTGCTGCACGTCGGTGATCTGGCCACGGCCGCCGTAAGCGATGCGGGCCTGCGCGATCTTGCTGGAGTCGATGGTGTTGTCGCTCTGGATGTCTTCCGGGCGGACGATGCCGGCGACGATCAGTTCGCGCACCTCGAAGTTGACGCGGATTTCCTGCCGGCCTTCGACCACGAGATTGCCGTTCGGCAGCAATTGCGTGACCACGGCGGCGACGCTGGTTTGCAGGTTTTCCTGACGCTGCACCGATCCCTTGCCGTCGCTCGACGAGGTGGAATCGGCATTCAGCACGCGACCCGGCAAGACCTTCGCCGCGTTGCCCGTCAACAGCTTGCTGCCGATGAAGTCGTTGACGCCGGTGTCTTCCTTGTTGGTGCGGCTGCGCTGGGTTTCGTTGGCGATGTTGGCCTTGTCGGTGAAGTTCACCGTCACGGTGAGAATATCGCCGACCTGATGCGCGCGCTGGTCCTTGAAGAAGGCGCGCGAACCGTTGCGCCACAGCGAGTTGGCGGCGTAGGACGCGGGCTCCGGCTTCGGCATCGGCATCTGCACCGGCTTGTAGCCCGGTTGCGTCGTCGGATTTTCGATCGAGGTCAGCGCCGGCTTTTCCCCGATCGCCGACAGGCGGTCGATCGACGAGCATCCGCTGGCGAAGGTCGCGGTTGCCAGCAGCGCGGCGGTGAGAAGGGCGCGGTTACGATACTTGAACATCAACGTGACTCGGCTTTTCGAGGATCGGACAGGGCCGCGTTGGCGGCGACCGCGACGGGCACGGGCAGGCTTGCGGTGGCGATTGGTTGCGGCGCGCTGACGAGGATCTGATTGCGGCCGGAGACGATGCCGGAGAAGGTGCGCTTGGATTGCAGGTTCATGACGTTGACGACATCGCCTTGGGTGCCGCTTTCCAGCGCCTTGCCGCGAATGGTCAGCGTGATGCCGGAGGTCTGATAAACGATGGTCACCGCCTGATCGCGTTGCACGAGATCGGGCTTGGCGAGATCCGACTGGCGCAACGCCTGGCCGAGCCGCAGCTGCCGCCGCGCCTGCATGCCGATCACCTGCGTGTTCGGGGCGACGTCGCGGCCGACTTCGGCACGTGGCCGCCGTTCAACGGTGACGTCCGACGCCTTGATGATCTCGTTGCGGTCGATGGCGCGCATCAGTACGACGGCCTCGACGGTGTCGACCGCCCTGCCGGTGAAGCGCAGCCGCGCCGGCGCGGCATGTGCCGTGTTGGCGATCTCGAATACGGCGTCGAAACGGCCGCTGCGCGGCTCGAAGTGAACCGAGACGGGGCGCAACGCGCCGGCATTGGCGGCATCGAGCTGCAGAGTGTGCACGCCACGGTCGAACGTCAGTTCGATATCCCTGGCATCGCCGAGGCCGTTGCGATGTTCGAGTGCGGCCGCGACGCTCTGCTCGATCTCTTTCGCCTCGACGGTGCGCGCGAGCCGCGTCACCGAGACTTCGCGCAGATCTTTTGTGTCGACGCCGATCACCTGATGCGCGCGCAGGGCGGCAAGCACCTGGGCGGTCGGCAGCGATCCGGTGGTGCCGAGATCGGGAGCGCGATAGATGGCGATGGCGGCGGCATCGCCCGCGTTGTCGATCATGTCGCCGATCCGCACCACGTCGGCGGTCACGGTGACGTTGGCGCGCAACACCGGAACGGCGGGAATGTTGCCGGCCGATTGCGCCAGCGCGGTCAGTGGCGCGGCGGCGATGGCCAAGGTGGTGAGGAGGGTGCGGATCATCATGACGATCGTTCTTTGTCTGAGCATGATCTTGTCCGAAAACCGGGGGCCACTTTCCGGGATCATGCTTTACCGGAACATGTTCGAGGTCGATTGCAGCATCTGGTCGGCGGCGCTGATGACCTTGGCATTCATCTCGTAGGCGCGCTGCGCGGCGATCAGGTCGGAGATTTCCGACACCACCTCGACGTTGGCCTGTTCGAGATTGCGCTGTTGCAGATCGCCGTAGCCGTCGAGCGTGGCGATGCCGTCCTGCGGCGGACCGGAGGCTGGCGTTTCGGTGAACAGGTTGTCGCCGACCGGCTGCAGGCCGGCCTTGTTCATGAAGCGGGTGAGGCCGATCTGGCCGAGAATGGTCGGCGTGGTCGAACCCGGCACCGTCACCGACACCTGACCCTGCGCGTTGATGGTGATGCCGGAGGAGTTCTGCGGAATGGTGATGGTCGGCTGCAGCAGGTTGCCCTGCGCGTTGACGATGCGGCCCTGCTGGTCGGTGGTGAACGAGCCGTCGCGGGTATAGGCGAAGGTACCATCCGGCATCTGGATCTTGAACATGCCGTCGCCGCGCACCGCGATGTCGAGGTCGTTGCCGGTCGGTGACAGCGTGCCCTGGCCCATCAGGCGCGGCGTGCCGACGGTCTTGACGCCGCCGCCGATATCGATGCCGACCGGCATGATGGTGCCTTGATCCGACGCCTGCGCGCCGACGCGACGAACGTGGTCGTAGATCAGATCCTGAAACGCCGCGCGCTGCTTCTTGTAGCCGGTGGTGCGCATGTTGGCGATGTTGTTGGAGATCACCTGGACGTTGAGTTCCTGAGCGGCCATGCCGGTCGCTGCGGTATAGAGTGCGCGCATCGGTCAGTTTCCTTTTGCCTCAAGCCGGAACGTCGGCCAGTTTTTCGATTGCGGTGCGGCGCAGGTCGCTCTGCTGCTGCAACAGCGCGGAAATCTGCGTGTAGGCACGGGTCACCGCGATCATGCGGCTCATCTCGACGACGGAATTGACGTTGGACTTCTCGATGAAGCCCTGTTGCACCCGCGCGGCGGTATCGACCTGCGGCGCCATGCCGTTGGCGGCATAGAGGTTGGCGCCTTCCTTCAGCAGCTTCTGCAGGTCGTTGAACTTCACCAGCCGCAGCTTGCCGCGTACCGAGTCGATCCGGGTGTTGGCGCCTTCCAGCACGGTGATGGTGCCGTCGGCGGAAATCGCGACGTCGTGATCGGTCTGCTGCATCTGAATCGGGCCGTTGGCGCCCATCACCGGATGGCCGGACGCGGTGACCAGTTGTCCGGTGGAATTGACGTGCAGGCTGCCGTCGCGGGTGTAGCGTTCACCGCCGGGGGTCTGCACCACGAGAAAGGCGCTGCCGTCGATGGCGACATCGAGCGGGTTCTTGGTCTGCTGGGTCGGGCCCTGCGCGAAGTCGTGAAAGGTCGCGCGGTCCTGCACGTAGCTGAGACGGCGGTCGCGGCCAATGAAGTTGTCCTGATGCGCCACCGGCATCAGGTATTCCTCGAACAGCGACTGATCGGCCTTGAAGCCGTTGGTGTTGACGTTGGCCACGTTGTTGGCCACGACGTCAATCTGCCGCTCCAGCGCGACCTGCCGCGATAATCCGATGAGGAGGGTATTCTCCATCGGCCTGGTCTCCCCTGATAGACGATCGGGGATGGCCTCTCCCAAAGCTGGCCCCAATCCTTAAACCGCAAGTTCTCCCAAACCGGCGGTTCGAGATCAGCAAAGCGAAAGCCGTGCCAGTTTCGGAATTGCAGTCAATTCAATGAGTTGAACTTGCGAAGGGGAGGTGGCCAGGGCGGCAATAACCGCTTGTTGACCATATTGGCCCGGCAAAATTTTCCCAGTTGAAGGGTAAAAGAAAGATTCCGTTAACCATTGCGGCCCTAGCGTCCGAAATGAGGCAGGGCGCGTGCGCGCCGGGGGCATTTGTATCGCGTAGTGGCTGCTCGGCAGCATCGGGCTCTCCCCATTTGGCGGGCGAGCGATGGCAGACAACGAACAGACCGAAGACGGCGCGACAGCGGAAGCCGCACCGGCGCCGAAGGGCAAGCGCAAGCTCGTCATCATCGCGGCCGCAGCCTTGCTGCTGATCGGCGCGGGGGCGGGCAGCTGGTTCTTCTTCTTCAATCATCACGGCGAGGAGAAGCACGCCGAGGCACCGGCGCCGAAGCCGCCAGTGTTCGTCGATGTGCCGGATATCCTCGTCAACCTCGCCGGTCTGCCGGGCGAGCGCGTGCAGTACCTCAAGATCAAGGTCGTGCTTGAAGTGAAGGACGAGCCGCTGGTCGAGAAGATCAAGCCGACCATGCCGCGTCTGATGGACATCTTCCAGACCTACTTGCGCGAATTGCGCGCGACCGATCTCAGCGGCTCCGCCGGTCTGTTCCGCCTCAAGGAGGAACTGACCAAGCGGGTCAATGCCGTGATCTCGCCGGGGCAGGTCAACGCCGTGCTGTTCAAGGAAGTCGTGGTGCAATGAGCGGACGGGTTCAAAACCATGGCGGGTAACGACCAACTCGATCAGGACGCCATTGCCGCGCAATGGGAGGCCTCGCTGGATTCCGAGGATCCGGAGGCGGCCGCCAAGGCTGCTGCGGACAACGAAATCACCGGCGTAATGGCGGAGCAATGGGCCGCCATGGTCGAGGACGGTGGCCGCGAGGCGACCACCGGCAAGAACGGCAACGAGCGGGTGCTGTCGCAGGAGGAGATCGACAACCTGCTCGGCTTTTCCGTCGGGGAAATCAATCTCGACGACAATTCCGGCATCCGCGCCATCATCGACTCGGCGATGGTGTCCTACGAGCGTCTGCCGATGCTCGAGATCATCTTCGACCGCCTGGTGCGGCTGATGACCACGAGCCTGCGCAACTTCACCTCCGACAACGTCGAAGTCTCGCTCGACCGCATCACCTCGGTGCGGTTCGGCGACTACATGAATTCGATTCCGCTGCCGGCGGTGCTCTCGGTGTTCAAGGCCGAGGAGTGGGAAAACTTCGGCCTCGCCACCATCGACGCCAGCCTGATCTATTCGATGATCGACGTGCTGCTTGGCGGCCGTCGCGGCCAGGCCTCATTGCGGGTCGAGGGGCGTCCCTACACCACTATCGAAACCAATCTGGTGAAGCGGTTGATCGAGGTGGTGCTGGCCGATGCCGAGCAGGCGTTCCGGCCGCTGTCGCCGGTGACCTTTACCATCGACCGCCTCGAAACCAATCCGCGCTTCGCCGCCATCAGCCGGCCTGCCAACGCGGCGATCCTGGTGCGGCTGCGCGTCGACATGGAAGATCGCGGCGGCAATATCGAGTTGCTGCTGCCTTACGCCACCATCGAGCCGATCCGCAACGTGCTGTTGCAGATGTTCATGGGCGAGAAGTTCGGCCGCGATCCGATCTGGGAAGGCCATCTCGCCACCGAGATCGCGCAGGCGGAGATCGCCGTCGACGCCGTGCTCTACGAGGCCGACATTCCGCTCAAGCAACTGATGAAACTGCAGGTCGGCGATACGCTGCCGCTCGACATGCGCGCCGATGCGCTGGTAGCGGTCCGTTGCGGCAACGTCACCTTGACGGAAGGGCGCATGGGCCGCGTCGGCGATCGCGTCGCCATTCGCGTCACCAAGAACCTGCGCAAACCCAACACGACCTTCGCGATGTTCGAGAAGGCTGACGAGCAAACCAAGATGATGGAGGCACCGTGAATCACTCATTCGGATTTATGATCGAAGCGCTGGTGGCGGTGCTGCTCGTCGTGACGATCGGTTACTGCATGCTGCTCAACAAGCGGCTTTTGCGGCTCAAGGCCGATGAGCAATCGCTCAAGGCCACGATCGGCGAACTGATCACCGCGACCGAAATTGCGGAGCGCGCCATCGGCGGCCTCAAGCACACGGTGCGCGACGTCAACGAAAACCTCGGCGAGCAAATCGCCGCCGCGACCGATTTATCCGAACGCCTGATCCGACAACTGGCGGAAGGCGACGTCGTGCTCGGCCGGTTGTCGCGAATCGCGGTGGCGGCACGTTCGCCGGCGGCCCCGGCGCCCGCACCCGCACCCGCACCGGTACAG
>JBARXT010000148.1:0-42941 GCA_049647485.1 Xanthobacteraceae bacterium | reverse complement strand
CAGCACTTCGTTAACGCTAAACTCACGGTTTTAGCCAAAATACGTATGATCCCGGTCGCGGTGTGTCGTGCGGGCAGGATAGCGTTTGACGTGCGAACTGCGAGTGATGGTATGCGTGGCGTAATGATTTTGGCGGGCGTAATGATCGGCCTCGGCACGGTCATGGCTCAGGTTGCCGATCACATGATGACCGCGTCTGCCACCACCGCGCCGTCGGTGATGCTGGCCGCCGCTGAATCCCCGGCACCGGCAGCCGGCGTTCGCAGCGTCGTTGTGCCGCGCGACCGGCATGGCCACTTTCAGACCGAAGGGCGTATCGAAGGTCAGCGTATCAAATTCATGGTCGATACCGGCGCATCGGTGGTCGCGATGAACGAGACTTCGGCGGCGCGGATCGGCGTGCGGCCAGCGCGTGCCGATTTCAACGCGAAGGTGACGACCGCCAACGGCGTCATCAAGGCGGCGCGGACACGACTTGCGATGGTTCAGATAGGTGATCTGATCATTCGCGACGTCGATGCCATGGTGCTGCCGGACGAGGCGCTGTCGCAGAACCTGCTCGGGCTGTCATTTCTGGGCAAGCTGAAGCGGTTCGAATTCGCCGACGGCCGGATGGTGCTGGAGCAGTAGCGCCCACAGTCGTTCGGTGCTGCGCCGCCCTGCTGTCAATCCGCCGCAATTCCATCTTAACCCATCATCCCGCCTTTCCTCCGCGCCGCGCATTCGCTATGGCTGCGGGGTACTTTGTCCATCACCTTTTCAGAAGGTCGTTTGCATGTTTCCCAAGCCGAAGCCCGTCCTGGTGCCGAATACGCTTGCTTATGAATCCGAGCCGATGGTGAAGCCGACCGGCTTTCGCGAATACGATGCACGCTGGCTGTTCGGCAAGGAAATCAACCTGATGGGCATTCAGGCACTGGGCATGGGGCTCGGTGCGCTGATCGCGGAGATGGGGCAGAAGCAGGAGATCGTCACCGGCCACGATTTTCGCGGCTATTCGTCGTCGATCAAATACGCGCTGATCTCCGGCCTGTTGGCGTCGGGCTGCAAGGTGCATGATATCGGCCTGTGCATGACGCCGATGGCGTACTTCGCGCAGTTCGAACTCGATGTGCCGTGCGTCGCCATGGTCACCGCCTCACATAATGACAACGGTTGGACCGGCGTGAAGATGGGCGCCAACCGGCCGCTCACTTTCGGGCCGGACGAGATGACGCGGCTGAAAGAGATCGTGCTCAATGCCGACTTCAAGAACAAGGTCGGCGGCAGCTATCAGTTTCACGAGAATTTTCCCGCGCGCTACATCGCCGACCTCACCAAGCGGCCGAAACTGAAGCGCAAACTGAAGGTCGTGGTTGCTTGCGGCAATGGCACCGCAGGTGCCTTCGCGCCGCAGGTGATGGAAGCGATCGGCTGCGAAGTGATTCCGCTCGATACCGAACTCGATCACACCTTCCCGAAATACAACCCGAATCCGGAAGACATGGAGATGCTCCATGCCATTCGCGACGCCGTGCTGGAGCACAAGGCCGACGTCGGCCTCGGCTTCGACGGCGACGGCGACCGCTGCGGCGTGGTCGATAACACCGGCGAGGAGATTTTCGCCGACAAGGTCGGCGTGATGCTGGCGCGCGATATCTCTGCGATCCACAAGGATGCGCGCTTCGTCGTCGATGTGAAGTCCACCGGCCTGTTCGTGACGGACCCGGTGTTGCAGAAGCAGGGTGCGACCGCGACCTACTGGAAAACCGGGCATTCCTACATGAAGCGTCGCACGCACGAAGTGGGTGCGCTGGCCGGTTTCGAAAAATCGGGCCACTTCTTCTTCAATCCGCCCTTCGGCCGCGGTTATGACGACGGCCTGATCTCGGCGATTGCGGTGTGCGACATGCTGGATCGCGCGCCAGGCAAGAGCATGTCTGACTTGAAGGATGCGCTGCCGAAGACCTGGTCGTCGCCGACCATGTCGCCGCACTGCGCGGATGAAACCAAGTACGGCATCGTCGATGCCGTGGTGAAGCATTTCGAGGCGGCCAAAGCCAAGGGCGAGAAGGTCGCGGGCCAGGCGATCCGCGATCTCGTCACCGTCAACGGCGTGCGCGTCACCGTGGAAGACGGAAGCTGGGGCCTTGTGCGGGCGTCATCTAACAAGCCCGAATTGGTCGTCGTCGTGGAAAGCCCGGTGGCCGAGCAGCGGATGCGCGACATGTTCGAGGCGATGGACTCGGTGCTGCGCACCCATCCGGAAGTCGGCGAATACAACCAGAAGATCTGAGAAGAATATCGGCTGTGCGAGCCGCGCCCGCCGCCGCTATCAGATGGAGGCCTGCGCCAGTCGCCGTTCGTCGGCGATGCGGCGCTGTTTTGAATCCTGGAAGCCGTGCATCCCGACCTGCCATTGCAGGCCGACGACAGCGCCCTTGACCGGTTGCAGCAGCGCCAGCGAACTCACCAGTGTGATCGGCAGCCAGATCAGCGCGTGGACCCAGTACGGCGGGGCGTAGGCCGTTTCCAACGCGAGCAGCGCCGGCACCACGGCGTGCCCGACCACCACGATCACGAGATAGGCCGGCAGGTCGTCGGCGCGCTGGGCGGCATAACTCTCACCACAGGCCTCGCAATGGTCCACCACCTTGAGGAAGCGGCCGAACAGGCGGCCCTTGCCGCAATGCGGGCACTTCATGGTGAAGCCGCGCCGCATCGCGAGGCCCAGTGAGACAGCGTTTGTCATGGCAGAATGTCCTTCAGGATTGTCCTTGACCGGAAGCCGTGTCCATACAATATGGATATAAAGGCGGACACTCAAAGGAAATGTAGGTATTTGCATGGGTTGGCTCCCTACAATAACGGAATGGCAGGGGCCAATCTATCTGCGGATCGTCGATGCACTGAGTTCCGACATCAACAGCCGGCGGCTGAACCGGGGCCAGCAACTTCCAACGCATCGCGCGCTGGCCCAGGCCCTCGGCGTCGACCTCACCACGGTGACGCGCGCTTATGGCGAGGCGCGCCGGCGTGGCCTGATCGAAGCGCGGGTCGGGCAGGGCACGTTTGTCTCCGAGACAACGGCGCGGCAGGCGGCGGACATTCCGGTACAGGTCAAGATCGACCTGTCGATGAACGTGCCGCCGCAGCCGGTAGAGGCCAATCTCGATCTCCGTATCGCCCAGGGGCTTGCCGCGATCCGCAGTGAGGCAAGCTTCAGCGCCTATCTCAACTATGCACGTCCCGGCGGCAGCGACGACGAGCGCGAGGTGGCGACCCAATGGCTGCGTCCGCGTCTGACGACGGCCGCGCCGGAGCGGTTGGTGATCTACCCGGGCACGCAGGCGGCGTTGTTCAACACGCTGCTGGCGCTGACCTTGCCGGGCGACGTAGTCGTTACCGAGAACCTCACGTTCCCCGGTATCAAGGCGGCGGCAAGCCGGATCGGCGTGCGACTGGTCGGCGTCGAGATGGATCGCGATGGCGTGCTGCCGGATGCGCTCGCCGCCGCATGCAAACAACATCAGCCGAAGGCGATCTATCTTGTTCCCACTTTGCACAATCCCTCGACGGCAACGCTTCCACCGGTGCGCCGTCGTGCGATAGCGGACATTGTGCGCCACCATGGCCCGTGGCTGATCGAGGACGATGCCTACGGCTTTCTCGAACCGTCGATGCAGCCGATCGCCGATCTCGTTCCGGAACGCACCTATTTTGCGGCGAGCATGTCGAAGTGCATCGCCCCGGCGCTAAGGGCATCCTATCTGCTGGTGCCCGATCTCGCCGCTGAGCAGGTCATGCGCAACAATTTGCAGGCGACCATGCAGATGCCGCCGCTGTTGATGGTGGCGCTGCTGACGCACTGGATTCGTACCGGTGTTGCCGATCAGATCATTCAGGCCATCCGCAACGAGGCAATCGGGCGTCAGCAACTGGCGGCGCGGCTGCTGCAGGGATTGCCGTTCGCGGCACGGCCGGCGGGACATCACCTTTGGCTGGCGCTGCCGCGGCAATGGCACAGCGCCGAATTTCTGTCGGACGTGCTGCGGCACGGCCTCGCCGTAGTTGGACGCGATGCCTTCGCGGTGGGAGAGAACGCGGCGCAAGGCGTGCGTGTGTCGCTCGGCGCGGCGCGCAATCGCGCCGAACTGGCGCAGGCGCTGCAATTGCTCGCCAACACGCTGCGTTCGCCGCCGTCCGATATCCAGATCGTTTGATGCGCGTTCGCGGCGTCAGATGCCGAGATAGGCTTGTCGTACGCGTTCGTCGGCGAGCAAGTCCGCGCCGCTGCCTGACAGTGTGACGCGGCCGTTCTCCAGCACATAGGCGCGCGTGGCGATCTTCAGCGACACCGCGACGTTCTGTTCCACCAGCACGCAGGTGATGCCGCCGGCATTGAGGTCGCAAATGGTCTTCAGCACATCATGGACGATGGTGGGAGCGAGGCCGAGCGAGGGCTCGTCGAACATGATCAGTTTCGGCTCGCCCATCAGGCAGCGGCCGATGGCCAGCATCTGCTGCTCGCCGCCGGACAGTGTGCCAGCAGCCTGACCGATACGCTCGGAGAGGCGAGGAAACATCGCCAGCACGCGCTCGCGATTCTGAACGCGATGCGACCGCGCATGGGGCAGCATCGCCCCCATGTCGAGATTTTCGGAAACCGTCAGCGACGGGAAAATTTGCCGCCCTTCGGCGACCTGTCCGATGCCGAGATCGCACACCCGATGGCTCGGCAGGCCTGCGATGTCGGTGCCGCGAAAGACGATGCGGCCGCCGGTCGGCCGATGCATTCCGGCGATGGTGCGGATCAGCGATGTTTTGCCGGCGCCGTTGGCGCCGACGATGGCGACGATGGCGCCTTCGTCAACGGTGAGCGAAACGCCGTCGAGGGCTTGGGCGTCGCCGTAGTGAACGCTGAGGTTCTCGACGTTCAGCATCACAGCGACTCCGCGCCAAGGTAGGATTCGACGACGGCGGGATCGCGCAGCACCTGTTCAGGGTTGCCCTCGGCAATGGCGGCACCGTGGTGCAACACCAGGATGCGCGAGGCAAGCGCGGTGACCGCGCGCATGACGTGCTCGATCAAGAGAATGGTGAGGCCATCGCGGTTGAGATCGCGCAGCGTGGCGACGATGCGATCGGTTTCGGTCGGCCGCAGGCCGGCCATCACCTCGTCGAGCAGCAACAGCTTGGGGCCGGTCGCCAGCGCCCGCGCGACCTCCAGCCGCTTGCGGTCCGGAAGCGTCAGGCTGGACGCGATCTGCGCGCGCTTGTCGAACAGGTCGAGCCGCGCCAGCGTATCGCGCGCGATTTTCTCGGCGTCGCGGACCGTCTTGGTCTGCATCAGCGCGCCGATGATGACATTGTCTTCGACCGTGAGCGCCGGGAACGGCCGCACCAGTTGGAAAGTCCGGCCGACGCCGAGCCGCGCGATCTGATCGGAGCGTAGACCCTGGATCTGTCGACCGGCGAAGGTGATCGATCCCTCATCGGGTGGGAGCGCGCCGGCGATCATATTGAACAGCGTCGTCTTGCCGGCGCCGTTGGGGCCGATCACCGCGAAGATGTCGCCCTGCGACACGTCGAAGCTGACGCGGCTGACCGCGGCGAGGCCGCGGAAACGCTTGCTGATGCCGTTGATGGAAAGCAAAGCGGTCATGAGTGTGGCCTGTCGAGGCCGAGCTTGCGGGCGAGCCACGGCCACACGCCGCTCGGCTGCAAGGTGATGATCACCATCAGCGTCAAGCCATAGAAGATCGACTTGGCGCCGGGCGTGTTGATGCCGAAGTGCTGCATCAGGGCGGTCAGGCTTTCACCGAGCGGCGTCAGCAATATGGCGCCGACGATCGGCCCGAACACAGTGCCGAGACCGCCGATGATCGGCGCCATGATGATCTCGATGGAGCGGCCGATGTCGAACACCTGCGACGGAAACAGATTCCGGTAATAGAAGCCGTAGAACACGCCGCCGACGGCGGTCATGCTGGCGGAAATCAGCATCGCGATCATCCTGGCGCGGAAGATGTCGATGCCGGCGGCCTGCGCGGCTTCCGGGTCCTCGCGCACCGCGAGCCAGCGATAGCCCAGCGGCGAGCGACGCAGCCACGCCACCAGCAATGTCGCGGTGGCCGCCAGCATCAGCGCGAGATAATAATACAGCAACGGCCCGCCGCCGAGGTTCCACCATTTGTCCGAGCCCGGGCTGTTGACCGACAGGAATAGGCCGGCGGACGCGCCGGTGATTTGCAGATGGTCGAACCCGATGCGGGTGAACTCGGCGAAGGCGATGGTGAGCAGCGCGAAATAGACGCCCTCGATGGCGAAGCGCCAGCCGAGCCAGCCGACGACCATGCCGGCGGCGGCCGCGACCGGAATGGCGATCAGAACGCCGATCCAGGGGCCGACGCCGAACAGCGTCCACAGCGCCGTGGCGGTATAGGCGCCGAGTCCGAGGTACAGCGCGTGACCGAGCGAGAGCTGCCCGGCAAAACCCATCAGCAGATTCCACGCCTGCCCGAGATAGGCGAAGTAAAACACCAGGATCAGCACCGACAGCAGATAGCGGTCGGCGACCAGCGGTGCAGCGATCGCGGCTGCCAACGCTGCAAGGCAGAGGACTTTGCCGCGCATGGGCAGGCGCTGCCAGATATCGCTCATAGCCGCCGCCCCATCAGGCCCTGCGGCCGCAGCACCAGCACGAGGATCAGGAGCGCGAAGGAGAACATGCTTTTCATCGACGGCTGGATGTAGAAGCCCGCGAGGGCTTCGGAAATGCCGATCAGGACGCCCCCGACCAGCGCGCCCGCCATCGAGCCGAGCCCGCCGATAATGACAATGACGAAGGCGAGAAGAGTGTAGGCCGGCGCAAGGCCGGGCGACGCGTCCGCGATGGTCGCCATCAGCGTCCCCGCCGCGCCGATGCAGGCGAAGCCAAGCCCGAACGTTACCGCGTAGAGCTGCTTGACGTTGAGGCCGACAACGCCTGCCCCGGTGAGATTATCGGCGCAGGCGCGAATCGCTGTGCCGGTGCGCGTGTAGCGGAAGAAAAGAAACAGTGCGATGCAGATCGCGAAGGCGCCCAGCGCCGCGAACACCCGCACCTTGTCGATGAACAGGGAGCCGACGGTGTAGCTGTCGAAACTATAGGGCAGGTTGATGGGGCGCGCATCCGGGCCGAAGATCAGCAGCAGGCCGTTGACCACCACGGTGGCAAGGCCCACCAGCAGGATGAACTGTTCGTGCTCGGCGCGGCTGATGAAGGGTTCGACCAGCGTGCGCTGCAGGACATAGCCGAGAAAGAAAAAGGCTGCTGCGATCGGCAGCAGCGACACCAGTGGCGAGATGTCGAGCATTTCGAACAGCAGGAATGCCGCATACATCGCCACCACGGTGAATTCGCCGTGCGCGAAATTGACCACGCGCATGACGCCGAAAATGACAGACAGGCCAAGCGCCATCAGCCCGTAGACAAGCCCGGTGAGAATCCCTTGAACGACAATATTCAAGGTGATCGCCGTCATCTGAAACTCCAGCCGCAGGTTCTGCCGCGACGCGTCTTGAGAGAGATCGAGGGTGAGGAAACGGAAGCACCGCGCGGCGCGCGATGCTTCACGATCGACGAAGATGTGGAAGCGTCAGGTCACTTGCGGCCCTGCCATGGGGGCATCGGCAGCACCGGCGTCATGGTTGCAACCTCCGCCGGCAGCACCACCGTCGGTGTCTGGTTGCGGTTCTGCACGCAGGCCGACGGAATGTCGTTGTTCTGACCCTTCTCGTCGAACTTGATCGGGCCGCCGATCATGGTGTGATCGGCGAGGTTGGTGGCCTTCAGCGCCTTCATCAGCTCCGGCCCGTTGGTGGTGCCGGCCCGCCTGAAGGCGTCGCCCGCGATCATCAGGGCGTCGAAGGTGAAGCCGACGTTGAAGCATTCGACAGCGAAGCGGAATTTCGGTTGCGCCTTGGTGTAAGCCGCTTCCAGCGCCTGCGTGACCTTGGACTTCGGATTGGCCCACGGCAGCGCGTCGATGTGGTAATCGGCCAGCGGGCCGAGCGCCTTGTAGAATTCCTCGTCGTAGAGGCCGGGCGCGCCGGGCGAGATGATGCCCATCGGCTGGAATTTCTGCCGCACGGTGTCGCGCACCAGCTTGATGGCGTCGGCCGCGCGCGTCACCACCAGCAGCAGGTCCGGGTTGAGGCCGCGGATCTTGGTGACCTCCACCGAAAGGTCCTGCGCCTTCGGATCGTAGGGGATCGACTCCAGCAGCTTGAACGGTAGTCCCGATTTCGGGAACAGCGCATCCATGCCCTTGCGCTGCGCCAGACCGAAGTTGTCATTGGCGTGCAGGAAAACGGCGGTCTTCGGCGCGATCTTGGTGGCGTCGATCAGCGCCTGAATCTGATGCAGGCCGTTCTTCACCAGCATTCCGCCCGTGGGGAAGTTGCGGACGAGGAATTTATAACCCTGTTCGGTCAGTTGCGGCGCCGCGCCGATGTTGACGATCAGCGGCACCTGTCGCTGCTCGCAAACTTGTGCGATGGCCAGCGTGCCGGCGGAGTCGAAAGCGCCGACGATGCAGTGTGCGCCTTCGTTGATGGCGCGTTCGGTCTGGGTGCGTGCGACATCCGGGTTGGACTCCATGTCGATATGCACCAGCTCGACCTTGTAGCCGAGATCGGCCAGCACGGACTGCGCCACGAGCGCGCCGCGATGGCAGCTCTGGCCGGCTTGCGCGAGGTAGCCGGACTGCGGCAGCAGCACCGCGATTTTCAGGGTTTGTGCCTGCGCACGGACGATTCCGGGGGCCGCGAGCAATGCCGCGCCGGCGACGCCGCCCGCGAGCACGTTGCGGCGGCTGAATTTGAATGGATCGTTCGGCATGTCTCTCCTCCTGGAATGCCCGCCGTTGAATCGGTCGCGGCGCTGATTGTTACGTCCTGGCTCGATTATTGCGTGGTGCCGGCGCGATCACAAGCCGCCAGCGCGAATGCCGTCTCATCACTTTGGTCTGATCCTCTCGCGGTTACGGCTTCTTCCGCCGAATGAAGGCCCAGGGGCTGGCCTCGGAATCGGTCGGCACTTCGATGTCGATCAGATAAGGCCCGCCGTGGGCCAGCGCGCGCTCCAGCGCAGGACGGAATTCCTTCGGTGAGGTGACGCGGGCGGCGCCGACGCCGAAGGATTCCGCGAGCTTGACGAAATCCGGATTGACCAGATCGGAGGCGACGACGCGGCCGTCGAAGCCTTCCAACTGGTCGCGCCGCACGTTGCCGTAAGCATTGTTGTTAAACACCAGCACCACGACGCCGATCTTGAATTGCACGGCGGTCGCTAATTCCTGCACGGCAAACATGAAGCCGCCGTCGCCGGTGATGGCGACAACCGGCCGCTCAGGATTGGCAACCTTGGCGCCCAGCGCGGTCGGGAAGCCGGCGCCGAGCGTGCCTTGATAGCCGGACGTGATGAAGGTGCGCGGCTCGTAGACCGGGAAGCCGTACCACGAAGCGAAGCCGACCTGCGACAGCTCGTCGGTGACGATGGCGTTGGCGGGAAGCACCTCGCGCAGGATGTTGAGGTAGGACATCTGCGGCTGGATCGCCTGAATCTGTTTCAGCGTCGATGCCGACGCGGCGCGGATCGCTTCGCGGCGGCCCGGTTGCCGGGTGAAGCCGCGCCGCTGCACGGCGGCGAGCAGATCGCGGGTGCCCTCGCGCGCATCGGCGATGATCGCGGTATCCGGCGGAAAGCGCCGCATTTCCGCCGGGTCGATATCGATGCGGATGGATTGTTGGCCCTCGGGGCGATACGGCCATCGCCACGTCGGCAATTCCATCCGGGTGCCGATGCCGATGATGAGGTCGGTTTGCGGCCATACCTCGTAGGCCGCAGCCATCGTCATGCCGAGGTCGTGCGTGTTGCTGACGATGCCGCGCCCGCTGCGAAACGCCACCACGGGCGCGTCGAGCGTTTCCGCCAGCTCGAGGATTTCATCGCGCGCATGGATCGCGCCGCTACCGACGAAAATCATCGGTGCCTTGCTGGCGGCGATGCGCTCGGCAGCCGCCTTGATCCGGTCGCTGTCGGGACGTGGCGCCGGAAGCAGGTCGAACGGCTTGGCGTCACGAACATCGGCGCGTTGCGTGAAAATATCCCACGGCATTTCCAGCACGGCCGGACCTTGCCGCCCCGACTGCATCTCCTGGAACGCGCGCGACACCAGCGCGGGCGCTGTGTCGGGGTACTCGATGCGCTCCGCCCATTTGACGAAAGTGCGCAGCGTTGCGAGTTGGTTCGGCATTTCGTGCAGATGGCCGCGCCCCTTGTCGAGGAAGGCGGTCGGGACCTGACCGGTCAGGCACAGCACCGGCTCGTTGCCGCCGAAGGCGGTCAATAACGCGGCGCCGGCATTCAGCACGCCAGGACCGGGGACAACGCTGAACACGCCGGGCCGGCCGGTGGAGCGTGCATAGCCGTAAGCCATGTAACCGCAGGCCTGCTCATGCCGCGCGCCGATGACGTTCAATTGCGCTTGTCGAAACGCATCGAACAGGCCGTAGACCTGTGCGCCGGGCAGGCCGAACACCGTATCGACGCCGTGCGCGACAAGACCGTTGACGATTGCCTCGCCGCCTGAAATTGAAGCCATGAGTCGTTCCAATCGTTCAGACGCCGGATCGCACGCCCTCGCGTCGCAAAGTTGAGCCGACCACGAACGCCTGATCCGCAAAGATCGGATCGATACTTGCTACGAAGCATGCGCGGGATGCAAGAGACTTGTCGCGGATTTATCGCGCGGCTTGTATCGCACAGTGTGACGCTTCGTGCGTCATCCTCAGGATGGGCCGTTGATGCCGACGCGCATCGCATGGGCTGTGACGTCGTGACGAAAATCCATCACCATGCGCTCGAACAGGTCGAATGCTTCGATCTGAAATTCGGTGACGACCTTGTGCGGCGGCAGGCGTCGATCGCCGACCCGTCGCTTGAGATGTTCGAGACGCTCGAACTGTTCGGACCAGAGTTGGTCGATCAGTGCCATCATCAACCGACGCAGGATATCTGCGAGCAGCGGTTCGCCGATGTTTGCGACTTTGCCATCCATCCAGCGGTCGGCGGTGGTTTGAATTGTCTGTTTGAGGCTTTCGGACTGTCCAGCGCGATCGGTGGACGGTGAAGCGATATCGATGGCGAGCGTCAGGATCGAGCGGATCGCATGATCCAGTCGGGGGATATCCCAGGCTGCATCGGGTGGAGCAAATCGCGCGATCAGATCGTCGATGGTTTCGTGACGCAGTCGCCGCGCCATCGCAAAAGCATCCGTGCTGTCGCGGATGCCTCGGCGCATGTCATAAAGCGTATCGCGCTGGCGTTGAATGATCGCGTCGAACCGCATCAGGCCGAGACGACGATCGCAGCTGCGGGTTTCGTGTCGTGCCTGCGCGGAGCGGATCAAACGCTTCGCGACCGGCTGTGCGATGGGAACGCCTTGTACGGGTTGGGGCGCGCGTATCGCGGCGGTGGTAAGAAATTCGTCATCGAGCGAGGCATGAAAGATCGAGCGACCCGGATCGCCCTGTCGCCCGGCGCGGCCGCGCAGTTGGTGGTCGAGCCGCTCATGGTCGTGGTGTGTCGTACCGATCACCAACAGCCCGCCTGCGGCAACCACGCGGTCGCGCGTCGCGGCATCGGTGTGGTCGCCACCAAGCCGGATATCGGTGCCGCGGCCCGCCATCGCCGTGGCGATGGTCACCGCGCCGGGCCCACCGGCTCTCGCGATGATATGCGCCTCGCGCGCATGATGTTTGGCATTGAGCAGCGCGAATGTTTTTGCGGGAATCGTGTCGTTCGTCAGCTCGACGCCCTGCCGCCAGCCATTGGCCTCCAGCATCGCGGCGAGGGCTTCCGACCGTTCGATCGAGGGCGCGCCGATCAGGACGGGTTGGCCGCGTCGGTGAGCGTTTTCCAGCTCGCGCAGTATCGCCGCGGTCTTGTCGACGGCGGTGGCGTGGAGCACGGTTTCGTCGACCCGGATCAACGGGCGATGGGTCGGAACGGAAATGACATCGAGATCATAGACCTCGTGATATTCGGCGGCGTCGGTGATCGCGGTGCCGGTCATGCCGGCGAGCTTGGCGTAACGCCGGAAGTAAGTCTGGTAAGTGATCGCGGCCAGCGTGCGGGTTTCCTCGCCGATGGCGCAACCCTCCTTGGCCTCCAGTGCCTGATGCAGCCCTTCGTCGTAGCGCCGCCCCGGCATCGGCCGCCCGGTCAGCGCATCGATGATAACGACCTCGCCGTGCTGAACGACATAATCCCGGTCGCGCGTCAGCACGACATGCGCGCGCAACGCTTGCACGACGTGGTGCAGCAGCGAGATCGATGCGATCTCATGCAGCGTGGCCGTGTTTTTCAGCAGGCCGTGTTGTCGTAATCCCTGTTCGACATGGCTGTAACCGGCTTCTGTCAGTGCGACGCGCCGCCGGTGATCGATGTCGTAATGTGGGGGTTGCAGGGGAGCGACGACGGCATCGATCGCCTGATAGAAGCCCGAGTGATCGCCGAGCGGTCCGAACAGCGCCAGCGGCATCCCGGCTTCGTCGATCAGGGTTGCATCGGCTTCGTCGATCAGCGCGAAGGCATGGCCGCGTTGTACGGTTTCCGCCGCCGTAAACTTCATGTTGTCGCGCAGATAATCGAAACCGAATTCGCTGGCGATGCCGTAGGTGATGTCGCAACGATAGGCGGCGCGTCGGCCGTCGTCGTCCATTTCCTGGGTGATGACGCCGGTGCTAAGCCCGAGAAGGCTGTAGACCGGCCGCATCCAGCCCGCGTCGCGCTCGGCCAGGTAGTCGTTCGGCGTCGCGACGTGAACGCCCTCGCCGGTGAGGGCATTCAGGACGCAGACCAGCGTGGCGGTCAGCGTCTTGCCTTCGCCGGTTTTCATCTCGGCGATATGGCCATCGTGAAGCGCAAGCGCGCCGATGAGCTGCACGGGAACGGGATGTTCGTTGAGCGCGCGGCGCGCGGCTTCGCGCACCAGTGCGAAGACTTCGACCTTGATCGCGTCGAGTGTAATGCGGGCCTGAACCTGCCGGCGCAATTCGTCGATACGCGCACGCAGCGCGGCATCTGACAACTGCCGATGGTCGGACTCCAGGGCGAGGATCTGGCGGGCGGTCGTCTCGTAGCGCGCCAGCTTCCGTTGGGCTTTGAGGCCCAACACGCGCCGCGCCAGACGCAGGATCATTTCAGTTCAAAGAGAATTGGAACCGTAAAGGCAAACTGCGCTCCGCCGATATCGGAAGGTGGGGTCGGCAGCGGTTGCGCGCGTTGCAGGAGTTCGAGCGTCTCATGATCGAGTGCTTGCGAACCGCTGCCCTTCACGATCTTGCTGGAGACGATGTGGCCATGACGGTCAACGACGAAGGACACGCGGGCGGTGCCGGACTCACGGCGGACCTGAGCCTCACGCGGATAACGCTTGTTGCGTTGCAGATGCAAAGCCAGCCGTCGCTTCCAGCTCACCATTTCAGCTTTGCGCGATGCCGCGGCAGTCGGCGCGGTGGTGGCCGATGCGGCGACCAGCGGTGGCGATGCGTTCGGCGTCTTCTCCTTCTCGTCCTTCTTTTCCTCCTCCTTTTTCTGCTCGGGAGGGGTTTCCAAAGCGACGTCGGGCTCGGCTACCTGCGGAAGCGGTGGTTCGGGCTCCGGCTTTTCTTCGGTCTTCTGTTCGGCCTTCTCCTGAGGCGGTGGCGCCTCGTCGGTCTGCATCTGCTCCTCGCCCGGCGCAACGTCGCGGGCAATGGCCTCCTTGAAAGACTCGGTGGTGAAATCCACCTCGATCGCCGTGGTGGTATCGTAGGTGTCGCCTTCTTCCGCCGGAGCCCTCAGCAAGGCCGCGGCCACCGCGCCGTGCAGCGACAGCATCGCGACAAAGCAGATCGTCCATCGCAGCAGATCGCGATGCGTCACGCCACGATAAGGCCGCTCCGCACTCATTGCGCACCTCCGCTTTGTGATGCGTCGGCTGCGGGTTGCGCGCCGGCGGATTCAAGCCCGACCAACGCGATCTTGAGATAGCCGGCGCCACGCAGATCGTTCATCAGCGTCATTACTTCGCCGTAGGGAACGGTCTTGTCGGCGCGCACGAACAGCCGCTTGGTGTGATCCGACGATGTCACGGACGCGAGCGAGGCCGCCAGGGTGGCGCGGGAGATTGGCGTCTCGCCGACGGCAAGCGTGCGGTCGGCTTTCAAGGTGATAAAGATCGGCTTTTCAGGGCGCGGTTGCTTGGTCGCCGTCGATGCTGGCAGATCGACGGCGATGTCGACGGTCGCCAGCGGCGCGGCAATCATGAAAATGATCAGCAGCACCAGAATGACGTCGATGAACGGCGTCACGTTGATGTCGCTTACCGGCATCATCTCGTCGTCGGATGAGGCTTGCGGAAGTTGAGCGCCCACGAGCGTTACTCCGCAGCGCGCCGGTGGGGCATCAGTTCCGCGCGGTTGAGATCGCGGCTCACCATGCGCAGCAATTCGGCTGAGCCGTCACCCAGCAAGCCGCGATAGCTGGCGATGGCGCGAGCGAACATGTTGTAGATCATCACCGCCGGGATCGCCGCGACCAGACCCATCGCGGTCGCAAGCAAGGCTTCGGCGATGCCGGGCGCAACGACGGCGAGATTGGTGGTTTGCGATTTCGAAATGCCGATAAAGGCGTTCATGATGCCCCAGACGGTGCCGAACAAGCCGACGAACGGCGCGGTCGATCCGATCGTCGCCAGAATACTGGTGCCGCGCGTCATGCGCCGGGACGCCGCCGCTTCGATGCGGCTGAACAGCGAGGCAACGCGCTCCTTGATACCGTCATGGTTCATCGCGTCGCGCGAGCGGTGCAGTTCGTCGAGTGCGGCGTTGGTCAGTGTCGCGATGTCGCCGCTGGCATTCTGGAGTTTATCGCTGGCGTCTTCGAGCGAGTGCGCGCTTTCGACGCGGCGAAGATCTCGCATCAGCTTGCGCCGCGCGCCGAGCAATTCGAGCGTCTTGGCAAGCCACACCGACCAGGTGACGACCGAGGCGAACGCGAGGCCGATCATCACCGCCTTCACGATATAATCGGCGGCCATGAACATGCCGATCGGCGTCAGCTCGTGCGGTAAGACCGAGCTTCCCTCGGCGGCATCGACCGGTGAAGATTCGGTCGCGGGCGACGTCTGCGGTGGGACAGGTGAAGGCGTCGGGGTGGCTGTGTCCGGCGATGCCGTTGCTGGCGCTGCTTGCGATCCGATCGACGGCGCCGGAGAGGCAGGTTGGGTAGCGGGTTGCGCATCGGATTGATTGACCGGTGAGGCAGGAAGGGTTGTCTGCGCCGGGGAGGCAGCCGTCGTCTGCGACGCGGAAGGTGCTGACGTAGAGGGAACGGCTGGCGTTGACGGCGCGGTTGCAGTCGGCGCGGGAGATGACTGGATCGTAGCGGCCGGCGCAGCGGGCGCCCGATCAGGCGCAACGGACGGCGTCGACGATGGGGTATCGGACGACTGCGCATAAATCGGATGCGGCGTCAGGGAAGCCGCCAGAAGGGCGGCAAGTGCGATCGTTGGCGCTTTCGCCGCTCGCGATGGAAAACGGCGCTCCGTCGCGCGGGAGGTCTTCAGAGACAGGTTCATTTCGACAGACTTTTTGTTGCGCCGCCGATCCGGATCGATTGCAAGGCGGGACGGAGGTGCATCACTGCACCTCGGAGTGGTCTAACGTCTTGGCTTTCCGAATCAAACAAGCAAGCGGGCGGGAATTTTAGAATCGCTTTAAGGCCGAGCGTCGATCAGCACGCTGATTGTTGTCTCGCGAACTGATTATCCTGCGGCATCCCGTCCATTTCGAGAGGGTGTCCGCTAGAAGGCCTATAAACTGCGTCGAATCCCGGTGTCGGCGTGTTGCTCATTAAATTTCGGAAAGATATGACGAGCGAAGTTATCGCGGATGTGGCTTGTTTTCCGCGATGTTATCACTGGGGAACTGGGCACATGGGCAATTCATCGATACTTCACGCGGACCAATTGCGTGACGAAGGCGCAATCGCGCGTAATATTTCGGCGATCGGGTGGAGCAAGGCGATGATCGGTATCGCCGCGGTGATGCTGATCCCCGATTCAGCCGACGCCCAGCCGGCTTCCAACAGCGACGATCTCCCTCAAGTTCGCGTGACCGCACCGAAGCGGCAAGCCAAGCGGCACGTTACGCGCCGCGCGCCAGTGCGGGCTGCTCCGGCGCCTGCCGTCGCCGCGCCAAGCAATGCCGTTGTCAATCCCATCGTCGGTGATGGCCATGGCGTCACCGGCTATCAGGCACCGGCGCAGGCCGGGATTTCCCGCCTTCCGGTGCCGCTCGCCGATACGCCGCAGACTGTCAACGTGGTGACGCAGCAGGTCATTCAGGAGCAGCGCCTTCTCAGCATGGAAGATGCGCTGCGGACCGTGCCCGGCATCACGTTCAGCGCCGGTGAAGGCGGTCAGCAGGGCGACAGCCCCATCATTCGCGGCTTCGCCGCGCGCGGCGACATGTTCCGCGACGGCATCCGCGATCCGGGTTGGTACACGCGCGATCTGTTCAGCAGCGACCGTGTCGAAGTGCACAAGGGACCGTCGGGCTTTGCCTTCGGTCGCGGTTCAACCGGCGGCGCGATCAACACCGTTTCCAAGCTGCCGCAGGCGACAAACTTTATCGACGGCACCATCAGCGGCGTGACCAGCGGCGGCTATCGTGCCGAGGTCGATGCCAACGGCACGCAGGGCAATCTCTCGGGCCGCATCGCGGCGATGTATCAGGATATTCCTACTCAGGATCGTGATCATGTGTTCACGAAGCGGTGGGGCATCGCCCCGTCGTTCAAGGCCGAATTCTCGCCGGACACACGCGCGATCTTCAGCTATGTCTATCAGGGCGAGGACAGCGTACCGGACTACGGTCACCGCTATCTGCCGGCACCAACCTACAACCCCACGACCGGCGCGCTGACCAATGGTGGCTACTACGGCAACGGTGCGGCGACGCCGCCAATGCCAGTGCCACGCAACGTCTGGTATGGTGTGGCAAGCGGTCCGCTGGCCGACCGTCAGTTGACCGATACCCACATCGGCACCGCCCGTTTCGAGCACGACTTCAATGCAAACCTGAAGATTTCGAACGCAACCCGCTACATCAGCGTCAACCGCATGGCGCGGCCGACCGCGCCACGCGGCGAATTGCAAGCGGACAACGCGACCGCCATCACCCCGGGCTACCCGGTCGATCTGATGACGATCGGTCGCCAGCATTTCGCGACCGAGACCGACAACACGCTGCTCATCAACCAGACCGATCTGACCGGAAAGTTCTGGACGGGCGGGTTGCAGCACACGTTCGCAATGGGCGTCGAAGCCGCGCGGGAAACCCGCGACCAGACGCGCGCCAACTACTGCGTGCCGGGCAATCTGGCGTGCCGGACCAGCATTTGGTCTCCGGTCGATACATCCTATGGTGGGCCGGATACCGGCTTTGGCGTGCCGAATTCGACCACATCCACCAACTATGCGGTCTACGGCTTCGATCAGATCAAGTTCAACGAATATTTCGAGTTGCTCGGGTCGATCCGCTATGACAGCTTCCGTTCGAAGTACCTTGCCACGCCGACGAGTGCCGAACTCAATCGCACCGATAACATGGTCAACTGGCGTGTTGGCGGCGTCTTCCACCCGACGCCCAATTCGAGCGTCTACGCCGCGTATGGCGTCTCGCATAACCCGGCGGCCGAGTTCCAGACGCTGAGCGACGCGACGACCAACGCCGCAAGCGTCCTTCTCGATCCCGAGCGGAATACGACGCTCGAAGTCGGTGCCAAAGCGGATGTGCTGGGCGGCAAGTTGACGCTGAGCGGTGCGGTCTTCCGAATCGAGAAAACCAATCTGCGTGTTCCGGTCGATCCGGCCCTGAATACCGCACTGGTGCTCGACGGTCTGGCCCGCGTGGACGGTGTCGAGTTGGGTGTCGCCGGCAAGCTGACCGATCAATGGAGCCTGTTTGCCGGTTACAGCTATCTGAAGTCGGAGATCGTCAATACCTCCAACCTGGCCGAGATTGGGCGCGAGTTGCCCAACACGCCGCCGCACAACTTCACGCTCTGGACGGCTTACGATCTGACACCGCAGTGGACCGTCGGTGGCGGCATAACCTATGCCGCGCGCACGTTCGTGAATACGACCAACACCTCCTATGTGCCCGACTACTGGAAGCTCGATCTGATGACGAGCTACAAGGTCACCAAGGATTCGCTGTTGCAGCTCAATATCTACAACGTGACCGACGAGCTGTATTACTCGCAGTATTACGGAGGCCACGCCGTGCCGGCTCCCGGACGGACGGCCATGCTGACCTATCGCGTCCGCTTTACCCCGCCGCCGGCGGTGAGCGACATGCCGCTCAAGGCGCCGCGCTACGTGAGCAAGTAGACGGTTCGAGACCAACCGTAACTTGACAGCGATCGGGAGCCGGCGTCGCAAGATGCCGGCTCCCTTTTTAGGGAGCATGCCGATGCTGGTTCGAATTCCGAATGTCTTGACGCCGGAGCAGGTGCGTCATTGCCGCGATGTGATGGAAAGGGCCAGTTGGGTCGATGGCCGGGTCACGGCTGGCCATCAGTCCGCGCAGGTCAAACGCAACCTGCAACTGCCGGAAGGCACCCCGGAAGCGCGCGAACTCGGCGACATGGTGCTGGCCGCGCTCAACCGCAATCCGCTGTTCATGTCCGCGGTGCTGCCGAAGAAAATCTTCCCGCCGCTGTTCAATCGCTACGACGCCGAGGGCGAGATGAACTTCGGCTCGCATGTCGACAACGCCATTCGCACCATTTCCGGCACCGGCGTGCGGGTGCGGACCGACGTGTCATCGACGTTATTTTTATCGTCGCCCGAAGAATATGACGGCGGCGAACTGGTGGTCGAGGATACTTATGGTACGCATGCGGTGAAGCTGCCGGCCGGTGACATGATCGTCTATCCCGGCACCAGCCTGCACCACGTCACCAAGGTGACGCGCGGCTCGCGCGTGGCGTCGTTCTTCTGGACCGAAAGCATGATCGGCGATGTCACCCGGCGCGCCATGATGTTCGATCTCGATATGTCGATCATCCGCCTCAACGCCGATCATCCGGATCATCCCTCGGTGCTGTCGTTGACGTCGCTGTATCACAACCTGCTGCGCCAATGGGCGGAGACCTGAGCTAGAGGCTTTCCGCTTCTGATTGAAACATCCGCTGTCATGCGCGGACCTGATCCGCGCATCCATCTTCTTCAAAACGATGGATTGCGGGGTCATAGGCGAGCGAAGCGACGCCGTTCTTCGAACGGCTATGCCCGGCAAATGACGTTTCCGCCAAAACATGAAACGCTCTAAGCCAGCATCGTGTCGAGAGCCGGGGTGGTGCGCTCGGTGGCGTCGCCGTCATCCCGCTTGAATACAATGAGCGCGGCGAGATCGTGCGCCACGGCGAAGTCGAACGCGGCATCCGGCCCCAGCACCATCAGCGCCGTCGCATAGGCATCAGCTTCCATGCAGGAGCGATGCAAGACAGTGGCGGTAATCATGCCGTTGGCGATCGGCCAGCCGGTGCGCGGATTCAGCGTGTGAGAGAAATGTCGCGCGCCGCTGGCGAAGCCGCGTTCGCATCCCGAGGTGGCGATCGCCAGATCGTGCAGCGCGACCAGCATCGGCGCTGTTTCAGTGTCGGCCAAGGCGGGACGGTCGATCTCGACCCACCACGGGCTGCCGTCCGGCTTCACGCCGTGTCCGCGCAACTCGCCGCCGATCTCCACGAGCGTGTGATGGATGCCGTGTTCGCGGAGCGAGTCCGCTACCAGATCGACGGCGAAGCCTTTGGCAATGCCGCAGAGATCCACCAGTCCGGTCCCATGCCGGCGCATACGGCGTGAGGCGGCGTCGCGCTCGAGTTGCCGCCAGCCGCAGGCGCGATAATGGACGGCGATATCATCTGCGGACGGTGCTGTTTGTCGTGGTCCGCTCGGCCCAAAGCCCCAGAGATCGACCAATGCGCCCATGGTCGGGTCGTAGGCGCCATGGGATTCCTGTGCGATGCGAATGGCGCTGTCCATCACCCGATCGAATTCGGGCGGCAGGGTCTGCCATTGTTTCAACGGCAGTCTGTTGAATCGAACGATGTCGGCTTCACGCTCCCACGGACTCATCTGCGCCACCACGCGATCAAGCGCGAGCGGGATCATTCGTTGCAGCGTTTGTTTGCTGGTGGGGGAGCCGACGAACTTTACCGACCATGTGGTGCCCATGGTCGTCCCCGCCAGTTCCTGGATCATGCCGCCCGCGGGCGTGGCGCGCGGCATCGCCGACATAGTCGGGATAGCCACGCGCCGTGAGGCGGATTCCATCGCAGACGTCGCTTACTGCGGCAGCACTTCGATCGTCGCGGTGTAGTTGCTGCGCCGCTGGGCGTTCTTGATCGTGCTCTTGTCGTCGCGCACCGATGCGCTCATCCAGTAGAAACCCGGCCCCGGCCAGGTCACGCTGAAGGTGCCGGACTCGTCGGTGGTGACCTTGCTGTCGTTCAGCTTGTCGCGATAGCGGATGCCGCCGGGAACGATCTCGACATTGACGCCGGAGGCCGGCTGGCCGTCCAGCACGAGCCGGAACGTTGCCTTCTCGCCGGCTACGAGATTGTTCGGATGAGTCACCGGAACCATCTCGAGTCCGGTGCCGGTCGGCTTCAGCGTTTCGGTTGAGGGCTTGCCGGAAGTTACGAAGGATTCAATCCGGCCGCGGCTTTCCGTAATCTTGATGTCGGTGGCATTGGCCGGGATGGCGGTCGCGAGCTGATCGGCCTTGCCGCGCCAGCGCTTGTTCTGTCCGTCCAGCTTGTAGCTGGCGAACGCGCCGTTGTTGACCACCATGATCTTGTAGGTGCCGGGCGCGGCGAGCTTAACGTCGAAAGTGCTGCGGAAACGGCCCTTCGAGGTGTTTTCAGCCGTCACGGCCTTGCCGTCGGGGGCCAGGATCGACAGGTTATCGAGCTGCAGGGCGTGATGCTCGAAATAGAACAGGTCGTTGGAGATCGCTGCATCCACCGTGACCCAGGCATCGGTGCCGGACAGGACGGTGGCCGATGGCAGAAGCCAGGCACGATGCGCCTGCGCCGGGACGGCAAGCAGGGAAATCGAGGCTGCGATCAGTGCGAGCTTGAGATGCTTGGTCATGGTGTGATCCTTATCCAAGGGCCGTCGCTGCGGACGACGGTGCAGTTGATCCAGTATGGTTAGGGAGTGAGCTTCAGTGCAATCGTGCCGAGTTCGTTTTCGCCCTTGGCCTGCACGGTCGCCGGTGCCTTCGGCGGCCACTCGAACGGCACGCGCAGCAACTCGCGGCCGCCGACTTCGCGCGCGGCCTCGATCACGAGTTGATAGTTGCCGGGCGTCAGGCCGTTGAGCGGCTTGGCGGCGGCGTCGAACTTCAATTGATGGGTGCCGGGCGCGCGGGTCGGGCTGCTCAGGCCGTCCGCCGGCATGGTCAGTTCGCGGCCGGTGCGGCGCCACCACTGCCGCATATCCTTCAGCCACTTGGTGCCTTCGTTGTCCTTGTGCTTGACGTCGTACCACACCGCCAAATTGGTGATCTTGTTGCCGTCGGCGCTTTCGACCCACATCGCTACATACGGTTTGTGATACTCGGCGACGTTGAGTTGCGGAATGTCGACGCTGATGGTCGCTTCGGCTGCCAACGACGAGCCCGCGGCGAGAGTGCTGAGTGCGGCAGAAATCAGGAGGCGCATGGCTTACCTTTTAGCGGTGGATGAAAAGGACGATGAGCAGGGTCGGGATAACGAAGCCCATGCTGACGACGGGCCACGTCGCGCGGCGGCGATTGGCATGGAGGTACAGCAGCAACAGACCCGTGAGACAGAAAACGATCGCGACGGCCGCGAACACATCGATGAACCAGCCCCACGCCTTGCCGGTATGGCGGCCTTTGTGCAGGTCGTTGAGGTAGGCGATCCAGCCGCGGTCGGTGATTTCATAGGACACCGCGCCGCTGTCGCGTTCGATGCTGAGCCAAGCGTCGCCACCGGGCCGTGGCAGGGCGATGTAAACTTCCTTCGGTGACCATTCAGTGTCGCGCCCGGCGGTGTTCACGCCGATCTCACTGCGTAACCATGTTCCCACGCTCTGCGGCAGCGCTGCCTTGGCGGCGGCCGGTTCGGCTTTCAGGTCCGCTATCAGAGGCTGCGGCAATTGTCCCTCGCGCATGACCACTGTCGGCTTGGACTCGATTTGCCCAGCGTGGTTCAGCGTGATTCCGGTCAGGGCGAACAGCACCATGCCGATCAGGCAAAGCCCCGAACTGATCCAGTGCCATTGGTAAAGCTGGCTGATGAGAAAAGCGCGGCGCTTCTTTCGTCGCCAGAGTTCGTCGCCGTCGACCATCGATCAATCCGAAACGCCAGTTTGTCGGCGCCGTCGCCAACTCTCGAAAAACAAAGGGTTTTGAGCGGCATCCGCCGGCCAGCGCGACCTGTTTAGCGAAGCGGACTTCGCTTTGCTACAGGAGTGGATTAGGTTCGTTCTAAATCGAGGCGTGGCCTCGGGCGCAACCGGCCGGCTTGAGTTCCGCGGCGATTTGCCGCTCGCGTGTCATGGATCGTCCGATTCCGCGCAAGAACCCGCAGCATCCGATGCCGGTTTGCCGATCCGGGATTGAATGACGGTATCTCCAGACTAACATTCCGGATCATGGTCCAGACAACAGCCCCTTCGAATTTCTACGCGGACATTCCGGTCTTTCGCCGCTTCGGCAGGTTGATGGACCCGGCGCTGTACGTCCCGCTTCCGGGAGACTGGATGATCGGCGTGGCCGATATCGTCGATTCCACCAAGGCGATCTCCGAGCAGCGTTACAAGGCGGTCAACATGGCGGGCGCCGCGATCATCGCCGCCGTGACCAATGCGCTGGCCGGACGGGACTTCCCGTTCGTGTTCGGCGGCGACGGTGCAAGCTTTGCGGTCGCGGCCGAAGACGCCGGCCCGGCGCGGGAAGCCCTGGCGGCTACCGCCACCTGGGTGCTGGACGAACTGGACCTTGTCATGCGGGTGGCGTTGGTGCCGCTCGAGCGAATCCGGGCGGCCGGGCGCGATGTCCGGGTGGCGAGGTTCGGTCCGTCGCCGCATGTCGCCTATGCGATGTTTTCCGGTGGCGGTCTCGGCTGGGCCGAAGCGGCAATGAAGGGCGGCGAATTCGCCGTCACGCCTGCGCCGCCCGGCAGTCAACCCGACCTCAGCGGATTGTCATGCCGGTTCTCGGAGATTCCCGCAGCGCATGGTGTGATCCTGTCGGTGTTGATCGTCCCGGCACGCGAGGCTGATCCCGCCGCGTTCCGCAAGCTGATCGAACAAATCGTCATGCTGGCCGAGCGCAGTCCGAATGCCGGGCGGCCCGTACCCACTGAAGGTCCCGCGCTGCGTTGGCCGCCTGCCGGCCTCGACTTTGAAGCGCGCGCCCGTCGTGGCGGTCCGCTGCTGTTCAGACGTACGATCGTATTGGTCCGGACGCTGTTTGTTTATTTCATCATGCGATTTGGTATTCGCATCGGAGGATTCGTCCCGGGCGTCTATATCGGGCAGGCCGTTGTGAACAGCGACTTTCGGAAATTCGACGATGGCCTGCGGATGGTTCTCGATTGCTCGACGGGACTCGCTGACGTGCTTGAGCAACATCTCGATGCCGCAGCCGCAGCGGGAGCGATCCAATATGGACTACACCGTCAGGACGCGGCGATGATGACGTGCTTCACGCCGTCCGCGTTGCGCGCGGATCACCTTCACTTCATTGACGGCGCGCGTGGCGGTTATGCCGTGGCCGCGGCGGCTTTGAAAGCGTCGCTGGCGTGATGATCTGCTCGCGGTGTTGCGTCGAAGCGCAAACTCAACGCTTCGCTCGCGTCCAGTTCTCGCCGCCGCACAATCCGCCGACGCAGCCGTTCACCCGCAAACTGTTCGGCCCCATCATTGCGATGTCGCTGTCATAGGTGCCTCCGTCGTCGGCATTGTAGATGCGGCCGGCCCATCGCGAGACGCCAGACGGATGCATGCCGCTGAACAACGGTAGACCGATCATCGGCCTGCGCCGCAGCGCGGGATTCGGATTCTTGTCGTCGACAGCGGGCCTTCCGGTGTTCGGATCGGTCGGTTCGCGCAGCCAGACCACGACGCCGCAAATGCCTGTGCCGCAACGGCTGATCTGGACCTTGGCATCTCCGGCCTGAGTGAGCCAGGTGCCGGTGGGGTCTCCTGATTCCTGAGCGGATGCACTGAACGATGGGTTCAACATGATTAAAATCATGGCAATCAGGCCGAATCGCAATGTCATCAGAATCCTCCAGATCGATCCCGTGTTGCATAACAAAAGGGCGAACTTGTGCAATGAGGATCGAGAGGTCGTTTGAATACTGGATAGAAGTAAAAATTAAACTGAGTCCGGGCAATTGAATGAATTGCACCGGTGTCCGCGGTGCCGCCATCACCGTTCTCCCGTGGATGCATGGTCACCATGGCAATCCGCATATGTCGATGGTGCCTTCGCGCGGTGCTCGCCTGATGTCGAAGACATGCGGCCGGAGACTGTCGAGACCGAGAACGGCGCGGCCGCCGGGCTGGTCGGCGAAAATATCGCCGACAAAGGCGCGCCAGCCGCGCGCCTGGTAGAATCTGGCCAGTTCGGGAGCGCAAAACAGCAACGCGAAGTCGGTTGCCCGCTCGTCCTTCAACGTCTGCATGGCGGCATTGAGCGTCACGCTGGCATAGCCATGGCGGCGGCCATCCTGCCGCGTCGCGACGCTACCGATACCGCCGATGCGCATGTTGCGGCCGTTCCAGGTCGCCGCGCGCCACAGGATACCGACGTGACAGACCAGCTCTCCCTCGGCTTCGAGAAGAACACGTAATTCAGGATCCGCGAACGCAAGATGGCCCCACGGTTCGCGCCTGAGTGAATCCGGTGGCCAGACGGAATCAAGCAGTGGTTGTGCCTGCGCGCGGGAGGCATCGCCAGTCAGAATGTCGATCTCGATACTCATGTCGCGCGTCCTGCGTCTTGCCCCGCGTCTGTCGCATTCGGTCATGCTCGATGGTGCGTAGCAAAATTTTACATTCGATGTCAGGATATTGGAAGTTTATGCCGGAAAGGTCGGAATATGGGCGCAGGACAGCTCACTACATCCCAGCGCTGGTCGATACTTGCCGGTGCCGCCATACTGCTGAGCCTTGCGATGGGCATGCGGCAGAGCTTCGGCCTGTTTCAGCCTTCGATCATTCGCGACGTCGGGATCACCGTTGCGGATTTCTCGCTGGCGACGGCGTTGCAGAACGTCGTCTGGGGCGTGACGCAACCGGTGGTCGGCATGTTGGCCGATCGTTACGGATCGCGCTACGTGATGCTGGGCGGTGTGCTGGTCTACGCGGCGGGACTGGTGATCATGATGTTCACCACGTCGGCGCTGATGTTCACCATCGGCGCGGGCTTCTGTGTCGGTCTGGCGCTGTCCTGCACGGCTTCGAGCATCACGATGGCCGTGACCTCGCGCGTGGTGTTGCCGGCCCAGCGCAGCGTGGCGATGGGCGCGGTCTCGGCCGCCGGGTCGCTCGGTTTGGTCATCGCCTCGCCGTTGGCGCAGACGTTGATTTCCAATGCCGGCTGGCAGATGGCGCTGGTCGGCTTCCTAGGTCTTGCCGCGGTGATGTTGCCGGCGGCGTTGTTTGCCGGGCGCGGCGATGCCGTCGAGATCGACAAGGCGGACGATTCCGAGCAGCGCGTTGGCGCGGTCGTGCAGTCGGCGCTCGGGCATTCCGGCTTCGTGGTGATGTCGATCGCGTTCTTCGTCTGTGGTCTGCAACTGGTGTTCCTCACCACGCATTTGCCGAACTATCTGGAAATCTGCGGGCTGGATGCCTCGCTGAGCGCCGAGGCGCTAGCGATGATCGGGCTGTTTAACGTCATCGGCTCTTACGCATTTGGCTGGCTTGGCGGCCGCTATCCCAAACAGATCCTGCTCGGCGGCATCTACATCGCTCGTTCGCTGGCGATCGCGATCTATTTCGCGCTTCCGGCCACGCCAGCGTCGACGTTGATTTTCGCGGCAGTGATGGGCTCGCTGTGGCTCGGCGTAGTGCCGCTGGTCAACGGGCTGGTGTCGCAACTGTTCGGGTTGCGTTTCATGACCACGCTGACCGGCATCGCCTTCCTCAGCCATCAGGCGGGATCGTTCCTCGGCGCGTGGGGTGGGGGCATGATTTACGATCACCTCGGCAGCTACGACATGGCATGGCGTTCGGCGGTGGTCATCGGGCTCGTGGCCGGCGCGTTCCAGATGCTGATGAATGTGCGGCCCCCGGCGGTGCGGCCATCGCTCGACGGCGCGGTGCCGCGCGCGGCGTGATCCGGATCACAGTCTGAATGCGCATGCCGTCGCTCAATGTGATATGGTTTCACGTTGACGGCAGGAGGCAAGGTCATGCGCGCGCTCGCTATCATCTTCGCCGCATTTGTCATGGTCGTCTGCGGCGGCGGTCACGCCGATGCGGCCAAACGGGTGGCGCTGGTTATCGGGAATTCCGCCTATCGCAACGTCGCGCCACTCACCAATCCGGCTAACGACGCGGCGGCGCTGGCCGCGATGTTCAGGCAGGCCAAGTTCGATGCCGTGGCGCTGCACGACAATCTCAGCAATATCGAAATGCGCCGCGCGCTGCGCGAATTCTCCGATCAGGCCCGAGGGGCCGATATCGCGGTTATCTACTTTGCCGGTCATGGCATCGAGATCGATGGCGTCAACTATCTGATCCCGGTCGATGCGACGATTGAGCGCGACACCGATGCCTATGACGAGGCCATCGCGCTCGACCGGATCCTGCAGGCGGTCGAGCCAGCCAAACAACTCCGCCTGGTGATCCTGGATGCGTGTCGGGACAATCCGTTCGCCAAGAAGATGCGGCGAATGCTGGCGGTGCGTTCGATCGGGCGTGGTCTTGCCGGCGTCGAGCCGAACCAGCCGAACACACTGATCGCCTACGCCGCCAAGGGCGGTTCGACCGCATCTGACGGCGGCGGCACGAACAGCCCATTCGCGACAGCACTGGTCAAGCATCTGACAACGCCGGGCCTCGGGGTGCGCCGGGCATTCGGTTACGTACGGGACGATGTTCTGGCCGCCACCGGCAATCGTCAGGAGCCGTTCGTCTATGGTTCGCTTGGCGGCGACGAGGTGACATTGGTCCCGGCGGCGCCTGCCGCTGCCGCCGGGGCTCTCGACGTGCGCGGGGATTATGAACTGGCTGAAAAGGTCGGCACCGCCGAGGCGTGGGATTCATTTATCAAGACCCATCCAGCCGGTTTCTACACCGATCTGGCCAAGGCGCAGCGTAACAAGTTGCGCAACGATATGCCGTCGCGCGCCGATGCAGCGGTAACGCCGCCAAAGCCAGGCGCCGCCACGCCGGCCTCTCAGTCAAAGCCGCAAGGCGAGCCGCCGCAGCACGCCGTCGCGGCGCTGCCATCCACCGAGGATGCGTCGTCGCGGGTTGCGCGTGCGCCGAATTTGGACATTCCCCGGCTGCTGCAGGTCGAATTGGCGCGGGTCGGCTGTGCGGCAGGCGAACCCGACGGCGTGTGGGGGACGGCATCGCAACGCGCACTTGCATCGTTTAACCGCCACGCCAGGACGCAACTGGATACCAGCCTTCCAAACGTCGCAGCGCTGGACGCTGTTCGCGGCCAGCGTGGCCGGGTCTGCCCGCTGACCTGCGAGCGCGGCTCTCACGTGGTTGGTGGCAAGTGCGTGGCATCGGCATGCCGGCGCGGCTACGAACGGGACGTCGATGGGGTTTGCCGGGCCGTCGGGCGATCCGAGCGGACGACGCGCTCCCGTGAGGCGCGCGAGCATCGGGAAACCGCGCCACGGCAAGCGCCGCATGCCGCGCAGGTCATTTGCAACGACCATGGCTGTCGCCCCGTCAGCAAAGGCTGCCGCGCGGCTGTTGCGACCGGTCCATTCCAATCTGAGGTTTGCAACTGACTGTCGAAGGAGGTCGCCTGCATTTGACTGTTCTTCGCAGTGGAACCTTATATAAAGGGAACCGTTAGCCCTCTATCTCCACTATCCCGGACAAAAATCATGACCTTCAAACTTCCCGATTTGCCTTACGCCTATGATGCGCTCGCCCCTCATATGTCCAAGGAAACGCTGGAGTTTCACCACGACAAGCACCATCAGGCCTATGTCACCAACGGCAACAACCTGCTGAAAGGCACCGAATTCGAGAACAAGTCGCTGGAAGAGATCGTCAAGGGCTCCTACGGCAAGAACGCCACGTTGTTCAACAACGCCGGCCAACACTACAACCACCTGCATTTCTGGAATTGGATGAAGCCGAATGGCGGCGGCAGCAAGCTGCCCGGCCGGCTGGAAAAGAAGATCAACGAAGACCTCGGCGGTCTCGAGAAATTCAAGGCGGATTTCGCCGCCGCGGGCGCCGGCCAGTTCGGCTCGGGCTGGGCGTGGCTGTCGGTCAAGAACGGCAAGCTCGAAGTCTCCAAGACCCCGAACGGCGAGAACCCGCTGGTGCATGGCGCGATCCCGATCCTCGGCGTCGACGTCTGGGAGCACTCCTACTACATCGACTACCGCAACCGCCGTCCCGACTACCTGAAGGCGTTCGTCGATCATCTGGTGAACTGGGAGTATGTGGACGACCTGTTCGGCAAGGCCTGATCGCCGTTACACGGCATTCCGATCTTCGAGGGGCGGCCTGCGGGTCGCTCCTTTCGTTGAGACGCTAGCCAGAGCGTTGCCGCGAGACTGGTTATTGCTATCGGCTGCAGCACGCCAACAGATTGATATATATAGATAGTTTTCCGCTTGTGTCGTGACAGCATTGTTATGTTATAGTATAACATATATAGAACGCTGTCTTCCGAGCGAGAGCCGGCCAATGGCCCATTTGCATACACATCATCATGATGGCCCCCATGCTCATGGCATGTCCGGTCCGCACCATCACGCGCCGGAAGCGCCGCATCCGGCGCAGCGGGCGACGGTGTCGCTGTTGCGGATGACGCTGGCGGAGCGGCTGGGTCTGGCGGTCCTGCTCAGCGTCGGTCTCTGGGGCCTCGTCTGGCTGGCGATGAGGCCGTCATGAGCGTGCAATTGCAATTCCGCAACGTCACCCTCGGTTATGACCGGCATCCCGCCGTGCATCACCTCGCAGGCGATGTGACGAAGGGCGCGCTCCTCGCGGTGGTCGGGCCGAACGGCGCCGGCAAGTCGACGCTGTTTCGCGGCATCGTCGGGTTGCTCAAGCCGTTGTCAGGCACCATCGAGCGTGGTGGCCTTGGTGTTCGCGATATCGCCTTTCTGCCGCAAAGCGCCGACATCGATCGCAGCTTTCCGATCTCGGTTTTCGATTTCGTTGCCACCGGTCTATGGCGCGACGCCGGTGCGTTTGGCGGTATTCGCGGGCGCCGACGCGAGCGGGTGCAGCAGGCGTTGGCCGCGGTGGGCCTGACTGGTTTCGAGCGGCGCGCCATCGGCACGCTGTCGGGCGGCCAGATGCAGCGCATGTTATTTGCGCGGCTGATGTTGCAGGAAGCACAACTGATCGTGCTCGACGAGCCGTTCAACGCCGTCGATGCCAAGACGTCGGCGGATCTGCTGCACCTCGTCGAGCATTGGCACGCCGAAGGACGCACCGTGCTGGCGGCGCTGCATGACATGGATCTGGTACGCAACCATTTCCCGCAAACCCTGCTGTTGGCGCGCGGTGCTGTCGCCTGGGGCGACACCGCGCAGGTGCTGATGCCGGACAATCTCATCGCGGCGCGTCAGATGTGCGAAGCTTTCGACGATCAGGCGGCGGCGTGTGTGGCCGAAACGGCTTCGGCGCGGGCAGCCTGACGCATGATCCACGATGTGCTGATCGCGCCGTTCACGGAATTCGAGTTCATGCGCCGTGCGCTGGCCGGCGTGGTGGCGCTATCGCTTGCCGGCGCGCCGATCGGCGTGTTCCTGATGCTGCGGCGAATGAGTCTGGTCGGCGATGCGATGGCGCACGCGATCCTCCCCGGTGCGGCGATCGGCTTCCTGCTCTCTGGTCTCAACCTGTTTGCGATGACGTTCGGCGGATTGATCGCGGGCTTCGTCGTGGCGATCCTGTCCGGCGTGGTCGCGCGTAATACCGAGTTGAAAGAGGATGCGGCGCTCGCGACCTTCTATCTGGCGTCGCTGGCGCTTGGCGTCACCATTGTGTCCATGCGCGGCACCAATATCGATCTGCTGCACGTGCTGTTCGGCAACATCCTTGCACTCGACGACCAGACGCTGCTGGTGATTGCCTTCAACGCCACCGTCACGTTGTTAGCGATGGCGGTGATCTATCGTCCGCTCGTGGTGGAATGTGTCGATCCGGTGTTTTTGCGCACGGTCAGCCGCGTTGGCGCGCCGACGCAGCTCGTCTTCATGGCGCTGGTGGTCATCAATCTTGTCAACGGCTTCCACGCGCTCGGCACGCTGCTGGCGGTCGGCCTGATGATTTTGCCCGCCGGCATCGCGCGGTTCTGGTCGCGCGATATCACCGGCATGATCGCAGTCGCGGTAGTGAGCGCGGCGCTGTCCGGTTATGCCGGATTGGTACTGTCGTATCACGCCGGCGTGCCGTCGGGGCCGGCGATTATTCTGGGTGCCGCTGGACTGTATGTCGTGTCGGTGTTGTTCGGCAGCGTCGGCGGGTTGTTGCGGCAGTGGTTCCCCGGCCGCCACCTCGAGGCTTGAAATGCGGTTGTTGCGTATCGCCTTTGCCGCGTCGATCCTGTTCGCCGGCGTTTTCGCGCAGGGGGCGGTTCGGGCTGACGAGCGCCTCAAGGTCGTGGCGAGTTTCACCATCCTTGCCGATTTCGTTCGCAATGTCGGCGGCGACCGCGTCGATGTGGCTGCGCTGGTTGGCTCCAATGCCGATGCGCACGTCTACACGCCGTCGCCGGCGGACGCGAAGACCATCGCCGCTGCGAAATTGGTGGTGGTCAACGGGCTCGGCTTCGAGGGTTGGTTGCCGCGGCTGGTCAAATCCAGCGGCAGCACGGCGCGGATCGTGGTGGTGACCGATGGCATCGTCCCGCTGAAAGAGCCGCCGGGCGGCCACCACAGCGTCGATCCGCACGCCTGGCAATCGGTGCCAAATGCGAAGGTCTATGTCGAGAATATCCGAAAGGTACTGGCCGGGGCCGATCCCGCATCCGCCGAGACCTATCGCGCCAATGCGGCGCGTTATGTCGCCCAACTCGATGGATTGGATCGCGATATCCGCGCGATGGTGGCGCAAATTCCGGAAGCCCGTCGCAAGGTGATCTCGACCCACGGCGCGTTCGGCTATTTCGGCGCCGCTTATGGCGTGGTCTTCGTCGCGCCGCAGGGCGTCTCGACGGACTCCGAGCCGAGCGCCCGCGATCTCGCCCGCATCATCGCGCAGATCCGCAAGGAAAAAATTCCGGCAATTTTTCTTGAAAACATCAGCGATCCCCGGCTGATCCGGCGCATCGCGGCCGAAACGGGCGCGAAAATCGGCGGCACGCTGTATTCCGACAGCCTGACCGACGAAAAGGGCGAGGCCCCCACTTACATTGACATGGTCAGGCACAATATTAAGACGTTGCAAGACGCGCTGGATAAGTAGGCAGGTCCTCCCTGTCGTGCCGGCCTGCGTCCCATCCCGCCGGAGTGAGCATGTCCGAAACCACCGCTGAAAAAATCCCCGTGACCGTACTGACCGGCTATCTCGGTGCCGGCAAAACGACCTTGCTGAACCGCATCCTGTCCGAGAACCATGGCAAGAAGTACGCCGTGATCGTCAACGAATTCGGGGAAATCGGCATCGACAACGACCTGATCATCGGCGCCGATGAAGAAGTGTTCGAGATGAACAACGGTTGCATCTGCTGCACCGTGCGCGGCGATCTGGTGCGCATCCTTGACGGTTTGATGAAGCGCAAGGGCAAGTTCGACGCGATTATCGTCGAGACCACCGGCCTCGCCGACCCCGCCCCTGTCGCACAGACCTTCTTTGTCGATGAGGACGTGCAGAACAACGCGCGGCTTGACGCGGTGGTGACGGTGGCCGACGCCAAGTGGCTGAGCGACCGCTTGAAGGACGCGCCGGAAGCCAAGAACCAGATCGCCTTCGCCGACGTCATCGTGCTGAACAAGACCGATCTGGTAACGCCGGATGAACTGGCCGAGGTCGAAGGCCGCATCCGCGCGATCAATCCTTACGCCAAACTGCATCGCACCCAGCGCTGTCAGGTGGCGCTATCGGATGTGCTGGAGCGCGGCGCGTTCGATCTCGACCGCATTCTCGAACTGGAGCCGGAGTTTCTGGCGGCCGACGAGCATGACCACGATCACGAGCATTGCCACGACGAGAACTGCACCCACGAACATCATCACCACGGCCACGACCATCACCACCATCATGATCACGACCACGGCCATGGCATGAAGCACTATCACGACGAGGATATGCAATCCTTGTCGCTGCATAGCGACAAGCCGCTCGATCCGAACAAGTTCATGCCGTGGTTGCAGCAACTGGTCGCGACAGAAGGCCAGAAAATCCTGCGCTCCAAGGGTATTCTTGCTTTCAGCGGTGACGACGATCGCTACGTGTTCCAGGGCGTGCACATGATGCTGGAAGGCGATCATCAGCGCGCGTGGAAGGAAGGTGAGCCGCGCCAAAGCCGGCTGGTGTTCATCGGCCGTGAATTGCCCGAGCAGGCCATTCGCGACGGTTTTGAGCGGTGCATCGCGGCGTGAGCAAGGCGTTCGAATCGTCCGACAGTTCGGGCTCCGTCGTTTCGGTGACCGATCGCGTTCGCCCGGTTGAAATCGGTGCGTCGGTCAGCGCAGTCTATTTCCTCGGTGACGCGGCGGTGTTCGTGGGTGACGAGGAAATGTTGACGTTCGTCACCGGAAGCGGCGAGGCAGCACGGCTGCCGATCCACGACGGCGCCATTCTCTGCGCTGCGTCGGACGGCAAACGGATCGTCACCGGCGGCGACGACGGCAAGGTGATCGAGATCAAGGCCGACGGCAGCGTTGCGACGCTCGCGACCGACGCCAAGCGACGCTGGATCGATAACGTCGCGCTGCATCCCGATGGCGCGGTGGCATGGTCCGCCGGCAAGACGGCGTTCGTCCGCAGCGCGAAGGGCGAAGAGAAATCCCGCGACGTGATTTCGACGGTCGGAGGTCTGGCCTTTGCGCCGAAGGGATTGCGGCTGGCGATCTCGCATTACAACGGCGTGACGTTGTGGTTTCCGAACATGACGGCCACGCCGGAAGTGCTCGACTGGGCCGGCTCGCATCTCGGCGTCGTCTTCAGCCCTGACAACAAATTCCTGGTGACGTCGATGCATGAGCCGTCGCTGCACGGCTGGCGTCTTGCCGATGCGCGGCACATGAGGATGACAGGCTATCCGACGCGCGTGAAGTCGGTGTCGTGGAGCGCGGACGGCAAGTCGCTTGCAACCTCGGGCGCCGACACTGTCATCCTGTGGCCGTTCGCCAGCAAGGATGGTCCGATGGGCAAGGAGCCCGGTATCCTTGCGCCGATGCCGTCGCGTGTCTCTATGGTGGCGTGCCATCCGAAGCAGGACGTCATGGCGGTAGGCTACAGCGACGGCACCGTGCTGATGGTCCGCCTCTCCGATGGCGCCGAGATTCTGGTGCGGCGGAAAGCCGAGCAGGCGATCACCGCACTGGCCTGGGACGCCCAAGGCAGCGTGCTGGCATTCGCCGCAGCCGATGGCAACGCGGGGCTGCTGACATTGTAGCGGGACACGATGCGCTTTCTGACGACGTTTCAGGCCTACGATTTTCTCGATACGCTCGTCAGCCTCATGACGGCGTTTGTGCTGGCGACGCTGATCGGAGCCGAGCGGCAGTATCGGCTGCGCACGGCTGGCCTGCGCACCAACGTCCTGGTTGCGGTCAGCGCTGCTGCCTTTGTCGACATCGGGATGCATTTGACCGGTGCCGATGGCGCGGTCCGCATCATTGCTTATGTGGTGTCCGGCATTGGTTTTCTCGGCGCCGGCGTGATCATGAAAGACGGCATGAACGTGCGCGGTCTGAACACGGCGGCGACGTTGTGGGGCTCCGCTGCCGTCGGCAGTTGCGCGGGCGCGGATCTGATTGCGCAAGCGGTGGCACTCACAGCGTTTGTTCTGGCAGGGAACACGTTATTGCGACCGCTGGTCAATGCGATCAACCGACGGCCGCTTGATGAACGTGCGTCGGAAGCGACCTATGAGGTGCTGCTCACCGTCGATGCGAGGAGGATGAGTGATATGCGCGAACTACTGGTCGCCACGCTTGAAGCCGCGCAATATCCGGTCGGCGACGTGCATGTTATTGATCGTGCCGACGACGTTGCCGAAATAGTCGCTACGCTTGTCAGCACGGCGGTTGAGGCAAAGGAACTCGATTCAGTCACGACGGACCTGGCACGATTGCCGGGTGTGCGCCACGCGACCTGGGACGCCAGTACCACGGATTGAGGTTCCCTTGTCGTCGGATGTTCTGATCGTCGCGCGGACAGGAACATTCACCCGCTCGGCAGGTTGACGTTTGCAACAATCGTCGTCGCAGCGGAATGAGCACATGCCATCAAGTAAAAGATATCGCGCCGATCGTCGTGATTTTGTAGTCGCGGCCTTGGCGATCGCGGCCGGCTTGGCGGTCACTGGGGCCTCGCTGTTGCAACTGGCGACGCAGGATGGACCACTCCAACTGGCCCAAGGTCAAACCACGCCCTCCGATCAGAATGGATATACAAACGCGCCAGCGGAATCGAAGCCCGGCGGCACACGTCCGACGACGCCTCCGCCGCAGCCCGCGCGTCCCGATTCCGACGCGCAGGATAAAGGAGCCAAGCCGGCGTTGCCGCCTGCGCCTGCGGAGAAGTCGGCGCCGCCGATCAACGCAAAATAGCGTGCAGTTTCGCTAATAGCGAAGTGAGATCGTCCCTCGCTCAATGCGGCGTTAGCGCACCAAGATGTTCTTAAACTGCCACGGATCGCTGGTGTCAATGTCTTCCGGGAAAAAGCCAGGCCGATCCGTCAGTGGCGTCCAGTCAGTGTAGTAACCCTTCGTCGGCCCGAGATATGGCTTCTGGATTTCCAGCAGGCGATCGAAATCCATTTCGTCGGTTTCGACGATGCCTTCGTTCGGATTTTCCAGCGCCCACACCATGCCCGCGACCATCGCCGACGTCACCTGCAAGCCGGTAGCGTTCTGATAGGGCGCGAGTTTCCTCGTCTCCTCGATGGAGAGCTGCGAGCCATACCAATAGGCATTGTTGTCGTGGCCGTAGAGCAGAACCCCAAGTTCGTCGATACCGTCGATGATCTCGTTTTCGTCGAGGATGTGATGCTTTTCCTGCATCTTGGCGGCGCGGCCGAACATTTCGTGCAGCGAGAGCACCGCGTCATCTGCGGGGTGATAGGCATAGTGGCAGGTCGGTCGATAGATGGCCTCGCCCGACGCGTCGCGAACCGTGAAATAGTCGGCGATCGAGATCGCTTCGTTATGGGTGATGAGGAAACCGTATTGCGCGCCGCGCGTAGGACACCAGGTGCGCACGCGTGTATCGGCGCCCGGCTGCATCAGATAGATTGCCGCGCCGCATCCGGTTTCGTGGGTGAATGCGTTTTCGGGCATCCATTTTTCGTGCGTGCCCCAGCCGAGTTCGGACGGCTGTACGGCTTCCGACATGAACCCTTCCACCGACCACGTGTTGACGAACACATCTGGCTCTCTCGGCTTGTTCGAGCGCTGCGTGTCGCGTTCGGCAATGTGGATGCCCTTGATGCCAGCTTGGCGCATCAGGTCTGCCCATTCGGCCCGGCTCTTCGGCTTCGGAGCATTGAGCTTGAGACCGGCGGCGACATCCACCAGAGCCTGCTTGACGAAGAACGAAACCATGCCCGGGTTGGCGCCACAGCAGGAAACAGCTGTCGTTGAGCCAGCGGGACGGGCCTCCTTGGCGGCCAGCGTGGTCTCGCGCAGGGCGTAGTTGGAGCGCGCTGCCGGCCCCTTTGATGCATCGAAGTAGAAGCCCAGCCAAGGCTCATTGACCGCGTCGATATAAAGTGCGCCCAATTCGTTGCAGAACTCCATGATGTCGGTCGAGCCCGTGTCGACCGAGACGTTGACGCAAAAGCCCTGTCCGCCGCCTTCGGTGAGCAGCGGGCCCAGCAGTTCGCGGTAATTGTCCTTGGTCAGGCCTTGCTGGATGAAGCGCACGTTGTGCTTCTCGCAATGTGCCTTGCGGCCTTCGTCCTTGGGATCGAGCACTGTGATGAGCGACTTATCGTAGTCGAAATGCCGTTCGATCAGTGGCAGCAATCCCTTGCCGATCGATCCGAAGCCGACCATGACGATCGGGCCAGTGATGCGTGCGTGCACGGGCCAAGCGGGTGACGGCATATACCAAAACTCCAGGAAATTGAGTCGCGATCAAAGGATGATCAGATTGCGCGAAAGCCGCGAGGGGCAGCTTCGCCCGAAGGTGTTGAAAACGCCAAATAGTCGCGAAAATCAAGGCCAAATGCCGGGCGGGACGGGAGCGATGGCGTCATGCGGCCTTCATAAAGCCGCCCCGCGGCCGGATCGGTGCGGGGCGGCTGACTTCACGGTAATGAGTACCTCGGTGGCAGTCTTCGACCAGTGCCGAGGGATGGAGTAGCGAGCGAAATCAGTTCACACTGATGACGGTGAGCGCGCGCCAGCCGCCTGTGGGCGTCTGGAACTCGATGGTTTGCCCAGCCGAAAGACCGATCAATGCCGCGCCAATCGGCGTCAGAATCGAGATCTTGCCGGTATCGACATCGGCCTCGTCCGGGAATACCAGCGTCACCGTGCGGGTCTGCCCGCCGACATCGTCGCGGAACGTGACTTCTGATTGCATGGTGACGACGCCGCTCATCGGTTGGTCCGCGTCGCGAATCTCCGCGCGGTCGATTTCGCGCGCGAGAAAGTCGGCGGTCGCCGGATATTTTTCTGCGGCGGCGTCGGCGATATTGCGAAGGCGTTCGACATCCCGCGCGCTGATGGCGATGCTCGGGAGCCGCGTTTGCAGATCGTGATCCATGTCCTTCACCATTGGTTGGTCGGGGATTGCCGGTCGGTGGGCCGGAAGCCGTGCTCATACGCAATGACGAAGACGCCTGACGTATGACGCGTGGATGATTGGAGTGCAGCGATGTCGAAGAAGACGTGAGAAAAATGTCGAAAAGCTTGTCCCGGGACGGCGCATACGCGCGTCCGCCCGGGCTACCTTCCTGCGATAAGGTGGCCGGCGCGAAGCAACAGACGTGTTGGGCGCAAATTCGACATGATTTCTTTAAGGTAGGTCCAATGCCGGAGAAGTCAATGTCTTCGGCGCGACATTTTGGCGCGATCAGCTTCGGCGCTTTGCCGTGACTTCGATTTCGATCTTCATTTCAGGCTTCAGAAGCGCTGTGACGACTAGCAGGGTGGCGGCTGGGCGAATCTTTCCAAGATGCTTGCCGCAAACGGCGAATGCTGCGTCGGCATCGGCGGCATCGGTGATGTAATAGGTGGCACGCACGATGTCAGCCATCGCAAAGCCCGCGCCTTCTAGCACGCTGCTGATGGTCTTGAAGCAGTTGGTCGCTTGCGCCGTGACGTCTTCCGGAAGCGTCATTGTCGCGTAGTCGTAGCCGGTGGTCCCGGACACAAACATGAAGTCGCCATCGACGACGGCGCGGCTGTAGCCCGCGGCTTTCTCGAACGGTGAGTCGGTGGAGATCAGGCGGCGGGTCATGGCGGCCTCGTCGTTGTATGAGTCACTGTGAAAATTCAGGCCACTTGAATGGCGATGGAGGCTGGCATCTTGCGATGACGTGCACGCGGACGCCGCGCCTTGGCGCCTGTCGCGACGATCATGCCGGAAGCCTCGTCGAGCGCGCCGGAGCGCAGTTCAACGGCCAACAGCCGCTCGCGCTCGAACGGGCCGGGCAGCGCCAGATCGCCGGTTCTCGCCGCGCTGAAGCCGAAGCGCGCGTAATAGTCCGGATCGCCGCGCAGAATTACCGCGCCGTGGCCGCGTGTGGCAGCTTCCTTCAGTGCATGGTCCGTCAGCGCCGCACCGATGCCGAGCTTGCGGCATGACGCATCGACCGCCAGCGGGCCGAGCACCAGTGCCGGAACGCCGGCCGCGCTGACGTGCCATAGCCGCACGGTGCCGACCACGCGGCCATTGTGCTCCGCCGTGAAGGCAAGACCTTCGGCGGGCACGCGCCCGTCGCGCAGGCGCTGGCAGGTGCGCGCATGGCGGCCTTCACCGAAGCTCGCATCCAGCAACGCTTCACGCGCACGAACGTCCGAGGTGCGCTCCGCGCGGATCACGAACGGGGCGGCATCGGAGGAGGGGGTGGCGATCGACTTCCAAACAACGGTCATGGCACGTCAGTCCCCACGCGAACGGACCCGAAGTCCGCGGCGTGTTGTCAGCAAAAGCGTTGTGACGGGATGGAAGCCGGCGCACCGGCTTCCGATGGTTCAAGTCTGAGGCGTGCGCTCAGATGGGCTCGATCGCGAAGCGATCAGATGTGGTAGGTCCTCAACGGCGGGATGCCGTTGAAGGCCACCGACGAGTAGGTCGAAGTATACGCCCCGGTGCCTTCGATCAGCAGCTTGTCGCCGATCTCGAGTGTGACGGGCAGCGGATACGGTGCCTTTTCGTACAACACGTCGGCCGAATCGCAGGTCGGGCCGGCGAGGATGCACGGCGCCATCTCCGCGCCGTCGTGCGGCGTCTTGATGGCGTAGCGGATCGACTCGTCCATCGTCTCGGCGAGGCCGCCGAACTTGCCGATGTCGAGATACACCCAGCGGTTCTCGTCGTCGTCGCTCTTCTTCGAGATCAGCACCACTTCCGTTTCGATGATGCCCGCGTTGCCGACCATGCCGCGGCCCGGCTCGATGATGGTTTCCGGGATGCGGTTGCCGAAGTGCTTGCGCAGCGCGCGGAAGATCGAGCGGCCGTACTGCACCACCGGCGGCACGTCCTTCAGGTACCGGGTCGGGAAGCCGCCGCCCATGTTGACCATGGACAGGCTGATGCCGCGCTCGGCGCAGTCGCGGAACACCTGCGAGGCCATCGCCAGCGCACGGTCCCACGCCTTCACCTTGCGCTGCTGCGAGCCGACATGGAACGAGATGCCGTACGGCTCGAGGCCGACGCGCTTGGCGTGCTCGATCACGTCGACCGCCATCTCCGGATCGCAGCCGAACTTGCGCGACAGCGGCCACTCGGCACCGGCGCAGTCGTACAGGATGCGGCAGAACACCTTGGCGCCGGGGGCGGCGCGGGCAACCTTCTCCACTTCGGCGGTGCAGTCGACCGCGAACAGGCGAATGCCCAGCGCGAAGGCGCGCGCGATGTCGCGCTCCTTCTTGATGGTGTTGCCATAGGAGATGCGGTCCGGCGTCGCGCCCGCGGCCAGTGCCATTTCGATCTCGGCGACGGTTGCGGTATCGAAGCACGAGCCAAGCGAGGCCAGCAGCGACAGCACTTCCGGCGCCGGGTTCGCCTTGACGGCATAGAACACGCGCGAATCAGGTAGCGCCTTGGCGAAGGTCTGAAAGTTGTCGCGCACGACCTCGAGGTCGACGACGAGGCACGGCTCGGTGTCGAGACCCTCACGGCGGCGGTTGCGGAGGAATTCCTGGATACGTTCGGTCATCGCACTCTCCCAATCGGCCCAGCGATCGGACCGTTGAAAAACCATTTTTCGGATGTGAGCGCTTCGGCCAGGCCGCCCGATGGAGGTGCGACGAAGCCTCGGACTCAGATCCGAACTGTGCTGCCGTGGATTGGTTGGGAAATTCCCGCCCGCTCACCTGGCAATGAAGGACAAGCCTTTTCAGTAGCCCGCGCCGGCGTTGGACTGCCGGTAGAGACCAAAAAAGCCCGCTCCGTCGTTGCTTTAAGTCGCGTCCCCCGTTGAGAGCGGGGTGCGCCGGTTCGCCTCCGGCTGCCGGTCACGGTTGCAAGTCAATGAGACCCTTCAAGTGGCGCATCCCTTGAGAGAGATGCTGGGTCCCATTTCCTTGGCGGCTGTCCGGCCTCTTGTCCGGATACCTACCGACCGACACACGACCACAGGCACGTGCGAAATTGGGCAGAGCGGGAAATAAGTGTTTTGAATCCGCCGCGCAATAGATTTTTCAGGGGCGCGACAAATTTCCCCACCGATGTGATCGCGCGAGCGCTTTTGCCGCGACAAATCCCGCCGAAAATGAACGATCGTTAATTGCTGTTAACGAGCGATGACGGCGCGATGCCGAACTGCAGCTAGATACGGCGGGTGAAGGGCTCGACGCGGCGGGCGCCACGCACGAAGCTGATCATGATGAGGACGCCGATCACGAACAGGATCGCCTGAAGGATGTGGGCGCCGAAGGTGTCGAGGCCGAACAGGATCGCGAGTGCCCAGCCGCCGGCGAAGGCCGCGCCGAACACCTCGGCGCCGATCAGGATCGCCGCCGAGATGACGGTGATCACGCTGGGCCAGGCGATTTCGCGGCGTTCGTTGGTCGTTTGGTCGGTCATGGTCACGTCCTGTTGCGGGCGCAATCTCTCCGAAAACCCGTCGAGTATCAAGCGCCATGGCATTTCCGTGCCACGTGGTAATCCCTTTGGGCGAAGAAAACGCGTTGAATCAAAATCTTAAAGGCCCAAAAAAGCCGTATCGCGTGCTATAATTTGGCGGAACAAAGCCGGCGTAAATCACGCAAATCAAAAGACGGCACAAATCATCAGTTTGAGATCGTAGAACATGACCGCGGTTGACCAGGCCCCGACCATCGACAATCCATTGCTGCAGGCGTGGCTGACGCCGCACGAGACGCCGCCGTTTGACGCCATCCGACCCGAGCATTTCCTTCCGGCCTTCGAGCAGGCGTTTGCCGACCATGCCGCCGAGGTCGCGGCCATCACCCACGACCCCGCGGCGCCGGACTTTGCCAACACCATCGTGGCGCTGGAGCGCGCCGGCCGACTGCTGAACAGGGTTTCGGCGGTGTTCTACGATCTTGTGTCGGCCCATTCGAGCCCGGAACTGCTCGCGATCGACAGCGAGGTGTCGCTGCGGCAGGCGCGGCACTGGAATCCGATCCTGATGAATGCCGTGCTGTTCGGCCGCATCGTGCTGCTGTACCAACGCCGTGCCGACCTGAAGCTGACTTCGGAACAAACGCGCTTGCTGGAGCGCACCTACACCCGGTTTCACCGCGCCGGCGCTGGCCTCGACGACACGGCGAAAGCGCGCATGGCGGAAATCAACGAGCGGCTGGCGCAACTCGGCACCACGTTCAGCCACCACCTTCTGGGCGACGAGCAGACGTGGTCGCTCGAACTTGGTGAGGCCGATCGCGACGGTTTGCCGGAAAGCTTCATCGCCGCCGCCGAGGCCGCTGCCGTCGAGCGCGGACAATCCAGCAAGGCCATTGTCACCTTGTCGCGCTCCTCGGTGGAACCGTTTCTGAAGGAATCCAGCCGTCGCGACCTGCGCGAAAAGGTGTTCAAGGCTTTCATCGCCCGCGGTGACAACGGCAACGATAACGACAACAACGCCACCATCGTGGATATCCTGGCGCTGCGCGAGGAGAGCGCCAAGCTGTTGGGCTATCCGACTTACGCTGCCTATCGGCTCGAGGATTCCATGGCGCGGACGCCGCAGGCGGTGCGCGACCTGCTGGAGCGGGTGTGGCGTCCGGCTCTCGCCCATACGCTGGCCGATCGCGACGCGCTGCAATCGTTGATCGCGGAGGAGGGCGGCAACTTCGCGCTGGCGCCGTGGGACTGGCGCTATTACGCCGAAAAGCTGCGGCAGCGCCGCGCCGATTTCGACGACGCCGCGATCAAGCCGTATCTCGCGCTCGACAACATGATTGCCGCCGCCTTCGACTGCGCCACGCGCTTGTTCGGCATCACCTTCAGCGAGCGGAAGGACATCCCGGTCTGGCATCCCGACGTCCGCGTCTGGGAAGTGACGGATGCCAACGGCAAGCACAAGGCGCTGTTTTATGGTGACTACTTCGCGCGGCCATCCAAGCGCTCCGGCGCGTGGATGACGTCGCTGCGCGACCAGCAGACGCTCGACGGCGAGGTGGCTCCGCTCATCATCAACGTGATGAATTTCTCCAAGGGCGCCGAGGGACAGCCCGCTTTGTTGTCGCCGGACGACGCGCGGACCCTGTTTCATGAGTTCGGCCATGCGCTCCACGGCATGTTGTCCAACGTCACCTATCCCTCGCTGTCCGGTACCAGCGTTTTTACCGACTTCGTCGAACTGCCGTCGCAGCTCTACGAACACTGGCAGGAGCAGCCGCAGGTGCTGCGCCAGTTCGCGCGGCATTATCAGACCGGCGAGCCATTGCCCGATGATCTGCTGCAACGCTTCCTCGCCGCCCGCAAATTCGGCCAGGGTTTCGCCACGGTGGAGTTCGTTTCGTCAGCCTTGCTCGACCTTGAGTTCCATAGTCAGCCGGCGGAAGCCAGCCGCGACGTCCGCGCGTTCGAACAGCGGGAACTGGAGAAGATCGGGATGCCATCTGAGATCGTGCTGCGGCATCGCCCGACGCAGTTCGGTCATATCTTTTCCGGAGATCACTACGCGTCGGGTTACTACAGCTACATGTGGTCGGAAGTGATGGATGCGGATGCCTTCGGTGCGTTCGAGGAAGCGGGCGACATCTTCGACCCAGCTGTCGCCAAGCGGCTGCACGACGACATTTATTCGTCGGGCGGCTCGCGCGAGCCGGACGAGGCTTATGT
>JBARXT010000147.1:0-11302 GCA_049647485.1 Xanthobacteraceae bacterium | reverse complement strand
TCTCGGTCGAGTGGCCGCCGAAATCGAATTGACTGTGCAGCCGCGTCGAGGGCTGGTTGGCCACCAGTTGCAGCGGATGCTTGTCATCGACGACATCGGCCGGCGGAATCCATGCCGGGTGACCCAGGCAGTCGGCATAGTTGAAGCCGGCGATGGTCTCGGAGAAAATCTCGATCTTGCCGGACGGCGTCGGCAGCGGCTTGCCTTCGGGATCGTCGCGGAACGCGCGTAGCGGGCCGCCGTCGTGCACGAGTTGCGGCAGCATCAACTCGCCGCGCTCCCAGAACGTGTCGAAGTCCGGCGCATCAAGCCCCTCCGCCGCCAGCGCATCCTGCGTGGTGCGATAGAGATGGCGCAGCCATTGATCCGGCGTGCGCCCTTCGGTGAAGGCTTCGCCGTGGCCGGCGCGCTCGGCCAGTGCCGAGAAGATCGCGTAGTCGTCGCGCGCTTCGCCATAAGGCTCGGCGGCCTGCTTCATCGCGACCATCAGCGGATCGACTTGCGTTGCGCCGATGTCGTTGCGCTCCAGCGTCATCGTTGAGGGCAACACGATATCGGCGTGGCGCGCGGTCGCGGTCCAGCCGATCTCGTGCACCACGAAGGTTTCGATGTTGGCGACGGCCTGCCGCAGCCGGTTGATGTCCTGATGATGATGGAACGGATTGCCGCCGGCCCAGTAGACCAGCTTGATATCCGGATAGGTCAGGCGCTGGCCGTCGTAGTCGAACGGCGCGCCGGGATTGAGCAGCATGTCAGATATGCGCGCGACCGGAATGAACTCCTTCACCGGGTTGGAGCCTTGCGGGAAGGCCGCGACCGGCACCGCGTTGAAGGTGCGTCCGTAATTGGCGATGGCGCCGAGCGCGTAGTTGTAGCCGCCGCCGGGAAGGCCGAGTTGGCCCAGCATGGCGCCCAGCACCGCCGCCATCCACACCGGCTGCTCGCCGTGTTCCGCGCGTTGCAGCGAATGCGACACCACCACCAGCACGCGCTTGCCCGGCAGCAGCTTGGCTTGCCGCTCGATCTCGCTTGCCGGAATGCCGCTGATCGCTGCAGCCCACGCCGCATCCTTGGGAACGCCATCGCTGCGACCCATCAGATAGTTTTCGAATTTCGGCCAACCCGTGCAGTGGCTCGCAAGAAACGCGCGGTCATGCCAGCCGTTGGCGACCAGCGTGTGGGCGATGCCGAGCATCAGCGCGGTATCGGTGCCGGGCCGCAGCGCCAGCCACTCCGCCTTGATCTCCTCGGGAAGATCGTCGTTGATCGGACTGATGAGCACGAAGCGTGCGCCGCGTGCGTGCGCCGCCCGCATGTGGTCGCGCTCGCTGTGGCGGCTGACGCCGCCGGAGGCGATGGCGGAATTCTTCAGCGCCATGCCGCCGAACGCGAGCAGCACGTCGGTGTGGGCGGCGATGTCTTCCCAGCTCACGTTGCGGCGGGACATGTCGTCGTAGCGGCCGAGCACATGCGGCAGGATCACCGACGCCGCGCCGGAACTGTAGGTGTTCACCGAGCGGATGTAGCCGCCCATTGCGATATTGAGAAAGCGATGCATCTGGCTCTGGGCGTGATGGAAGCGTCCGGCGCTGGCCCAGCCATAGGAGCCGCCATAGATCGCCTTGGGGCCATGCGCATCGCGCACCCGCACCAGTTCGGCGGCGAGCCGATCGAGCACCTCGTCCCACGGCAGCGCCACGAATTCGTCACGCCCGCGCCGCTTGTCTTTGCCCGGGCCATTCTCCAGCCAACCACGACGCACCATCGGCCGCGCCACGCGCGCCTTGTGGCGTAGCGCATCGGAAAAATTCTGGATGATGCGATTGGGATGCGGGTCTTGCGGGTGCGGCGTGATGACCAGCTTGTCGTCGACCCATTTGGTCGAGAAGACGCCATAATGCGAACTGTGCGAACGCGGCGTCGCGGATTTCAGGGTATTTGCCGTCATCATGTGCTCCCGGAATGGGGAGTCTTTACCGTTTCATGAAAACGGCAAAAGACTCCCGTCTTTAATTTGACGCGTTTTTTTCACGCGAACCGGTTCCCACTTCGCTGGAAAACGCTATCGATCATCCAGTTGCATCATCCAGGCATCGATCCAATCGCGTCGGATCGGGCCCACGTCTGGCCTCGTCGATCATTGGTGATCTGCGCGGGGCGTAAGGCGCGGAGCGGCGCGACGCCGTTCCGGACTAAGCATCAATGCTTTTGTCCATACAGGATCGGGACCGAGGAATCCACGATCACTTCGATCAGACTAGTTCCAGTTTTCGTGAAGGCGTGTTTGAACGCCGGCATTAGTTCCGCGGATGTCTCCACGCGCACCGCCGCGCAGCCCATGCCCTCCGCAAGCCGGACGAAATCGAGGCCGGGCAGGTCGAGCCCCGGCACCTTGCGGACCTGCATCACCTGGCTGAACGAGCGCATCGCGCCGTAGCCGGAATTGTTGATGACGATGACGGTGAGCGGCAGCTTGCGTTGCACGGCCGTCCATAGCGCTTGCAGCGAATACATCGCCGAGCCGTCGCCGATCAGGCAAACCGTGCGGCGATCCGGTCGGCCGAATGCCATGCCGACAGAAGCGGGTAGCGCATGGCCCAATCCGCCGCTCGACATGGTGTAGAAGCTGTCTTGTCCCGGCATCGGCAAAAACTTCTGCATCGTCGGACGATGCGACGGCACTTCCTCGGCCAGCGCGGCGCCTTTCGGCATCGTGACCGACAGCGCATGCATCAGATATTCGACAGGGATCGGATCGGCGGCCTTCAGTGCCGGCGGCAGCACGCGGCCTGCGGGAAGCGGTCGCTTGCTCGCAGGTAAGGCGTCGCGCAGCGCCGTCAATGCGGGGCGCATGGTGGCGATGATGCTGGTGCCGAGCGGCGCGACCGAGGCGGCGGTCGGATCGTCTGTGATCTGGAAGATCGTGGTGTCGCCGTCGAAAATCGTGGCATGGCCTTCGACGTGGAAGGTGAACACCGGCGCGCCGATGACGACGACAAGATCGTGATCGCGCAGCGCGTCGGAGAGTTGCGCCGGCGACGCGTGCAGGAAGCCCGCGAATTGCGGATGCCGTTCCGGGAAACTGCACCGTGCGGAGAACGGACTGACCCACACCGCCGCGCGGCTTTTCTCCGCGACCTCGACCATTAGATCGACGGTGCCGGCGCGATCGACCGCGGGACCCACCACCAGCGCGGGCCGTTTGCTTTTCGCGAGCGCGTCGGACAGAGCTGCGATATCGGCCTTATCGGGGCCGATCTCGCGCGTGACGCGGCGCGCGGCCACCGGCTGGGTCGGCTGGGTCCAGTCGTCAATGGGAATCGATACGAAGGTCGGTGCGCACGGCGGCTGCATCGCGATGTAGTAGGCGCGGGCGATGGCCGACGGCACATCCTCGGCGCGCGCCGGCTCGACGCTGTACTTTACATAAGGACGCGGAAATTCCGAGGCGCGTTCGGCGTAGAGGAAGGCGTGCAGCGGCAGGATGCTGCGCGCTTGTTGGCCGGCGGTGATCACCATCGGCGTCTGGTTGCGATGCGCGGTGTAGATATTGCCGAGCGCGTTGCCGACGCCGGCGGCCGAATGCAGGTTGACGAACGCCGCGTTGCGCGTCGCTTGCGCGTAACCGTCGGCCATGCCCACCACCGACGCTTCCTGAAGGCCGAGCACGTAGTCGATGTCGTCAGGCCAGTCACTGAGGAACGGCAGTTCAGTCGAGCCGGGATTGCCGAATACGCGCTTGATACCGAAGGCACGAAGCAATTCGAAAGTCGCTTGCTTGACGGTCGTGGCGGTGCGGCTGTTCTCAGATTTCTTGCGGGGCACGTGACGATCCTTGGCAATCCTTGACGGCATCGGTTCGATGGTCCGCCAATCTATCGCGTTTTCGCGCGCCGTGAATACCGCTTCGTGCCGACAACGCATATCAAATCCGCAGCAATCCCTGCGAATTGATGTGCGAACAAATTGCTTTCGCCATGCGCGCTGTTGTCGGCGCGCGAAAGTGCAATTTTTTCCGGTTAATTCACCAGCTTGCGATGCCGCGCATGGTGGGCGCGCCGTCGGCGTTGGCGACCCAGATATCCAGACCTTCCGCGATCTCGTTGGCGTTGACGCTGAACTCGCCGCCTTCGAACAACGGCTGCAAGCCGCGATAGTTGAATTTCTTCGGCGCAATGCCGTCGTGCAGATGCGCGGCGAACTCCACCAGCAGCGCCGCCTGCATCGGGCCGTGGAAGATCAGGCCCGGATAGCCTTCCACCTTGGTGACGTAGTCGCGGTCGTAGTGGATGCGGTGGCCGTTGAAGGTCAGCGCCGAATAGCGGAACAACAGCACCGGATCGGACACATGGGTCTGACGATGCTTCGCCGTCGGCGGGGCAGTTGCGGGCTTGGCCGGGGCGGCATTCTTGCCGCCGGTCGGCATGTCGCGATAGACGATGTCCTGCCGCTCGCGGATCGCAACGCCGCGCGACGTAGTGATGGTGTGCTCGACCGAAACGAAGCACAAAGTACCGGTGCTGCCGTTCTTCACCGTGATGTCGGCGATGCGCGAGGCGCGCGTGGCCTCGTCGCCGACGCGCAGCGGTTCGATGAATTGCAGTTCGCCGCCGGCCCACATGCGGCGCGGCAGCGGCACCGGCGGCAGGAAGCCGCCGCGCGTCGGATGGCCGTCAGGCCCCAGCATCGACATCGGATAGACCGGCTGCGCGAGGCACCAATGCGTGGTGAACGGCGCGGCGTCGCCCGGCTTCGGTTCGCCGATATCGAGGAAGAGCGTGGCGCGCAGGCCCTTCACCAGTTGCGCGGTGACGCTGTCGCTGGCTTCCTCGGTGCGACCGATCCATTGCCGCAGATGATCGATATCCAGTTTGTCGGTCATGCCTTTTTCTCCGCGCGGGCATTGCTGTGCTGGCCGATGGCGGGCACCGCGCCATAGCGGCGCGCCTCATTCATCACGATGGCGGCGGGCGCCGGATAGGTGAGTTTGCCGTTCGGCGAATCCACCTCGATCCGCCGCAGGTGCGGATGTTTCGAGAGGTCGTCCATGGTGTTGACTTCGGCGAATGCGATATCAGCCTTGTCGAGGCGTTGCAGCAGCGTGTCGCGCGTCATCGACGCGAAGGCCTCGCCGACGAGGCGGTCGGTCAGTTCGCGATTACGGACTCGCTCGACCATGTTGGCAAGGCGCGGATCGTCGGGTAGCGCCGGCTGCTCCATCACGTCCGCGCAAAGCTTCTTCCACTCGCGCTCGTTCTGGATCGAGATCAGGATGTCCTTGCCGTCCTTCGAGGTGAAAACGCCGTAGGGCGCGATGGACGGATGCGCGAGGCCGATGCGCTTGGGCGACTTGCCGGCCTCGGCGCTGATCAGCGGCACGGTGAGCCAGTCCGCCATCACGTCGAACATCGAGATGCGGATGTCCGCGCCCCTGCCTGAGACGGAGCGCCCGATCAGTGCTTCGAGAATAGCGGCATGTGCCGTCGCTCCGGTGGCGATATCGACGATGGAGAGGCCGACGCGCGACGCGCTCTCCGGTCCACCGGTGATCGATGCGAGGCCGCTCTCGGCCTGGATCAGCAGATCGTAGGCCTTGCGGTTGGCATAGGGGCCATCGTCGCCGTAACCGGAGATGGTGCAGATGATGAGGCGCGGATAATCCTTGCGCAGCCGTTCGCGCGCGAAACCGAGCTTATCCATCGCGCCCGGCTTGAGGTTCTGTAACAGCACGTCGGCGCCGGCGATCAGTGCCTCGAGTTCCTTGCGTCCCGCTTCGGTCGCGAGATCGATGACGACGGAGTCCTTGCCGCGATTGAGCCAGACGAAGTAGCTGCTCTGGCCTTTGGCGAAGGCATCGTAGCCGCGAGCGAAATCGCCTTCGGGGCGTTCGATCTTGATGACGTGCGCGCCGGCGTCGGCCAGGCGCGAGCTGCAGAACGGCGCCGCCACCGCCTGTTCGACGGCGACGACAGTGAGGCCTTCCAGCGGAAGCGTCATGACGCGGCTCAATACGAACGCGGCATGCCGAGGACGTGCTCGGCGAGATGCGACAGGATCAGGTTGGTGGAGATCGGCGCGACCGAATAAAGCCGTGTCTCGCGGAATTTACGCTCGATATCGTATTCCTCGGCAAAGCCGAAGCCGCCGTGGGTCTGGATCGCGGCGTTGGCCGCTTCGAACGAGGCGTCGGCGGCAAGCATCTTCGCCATGTTGGCTTCGGCGCCGCAATCCATTCCCGCCTCGTAGCGGCGCGTGGCTTCGCGCACCATCAGTTCGGCGGCGCGCATCGATGCGTAGGCCTTGGCGATCGGAAACTGGATGCCCTGGTTCTGGCCGATCGGGCGACCGAACACCACGCGGTCCCTGGCGTAGTTGGTGGCCTTGTTGATAAACCACTTGGCGTCGCCGATACATTCGGCGGCGATCAGGATGCGTTCGGCATTCATGCCCGAAAGAATGTAGCGGAAGCCCTTGCCTTCCTCGCCGATGAGATTCTCCGCCGGCACCTTCATGTTGTCGAAGAACACTTCGGTGGTAGCATGGTTCATCATGGTGCGGATCGGGCGGATGGTGAGACCGTTGCCCTTGGCTTCGCGCATGTCGACGATGAAGACTGACAGGCCTTCGGTGCGTTTCTTCACCTGATCCTTCGGCGTGGTGCGCGCGAGCAGTATCATCAGGTCGGAATGTTCGGCGCGGCTGGTCCAGATCTTCTGGCCGTTGACGATGTAGTGGTCGCCGTCGCGACGCGCGGTGGTTTTGAGTGAAGTGGTGTCGGTGCCGCTGGTCGGCTCGGTAACGCCGAAAGCCTGCAAGCGCAATTCGCCGCTGGCGATCTTCGGCAGCCATTTCGCCTTCTGTTCGTCGGAGCCGTGACGCAGCACGGTGCCCATGGTGTACATCTGGGCGTGGCAGCCGCCGCCGTTGCAGCCGGCGCGCTGGATTTCCTCGAGCACGGCTGCCGCCGCCGACAGCTTGAGGCCGGAACCGCCGTATTCCTCGGGCACCAGCACCGACAGATATCCGGCTTCCGTCAGCGCATCGACGAAGGCCTTGGGGTAGGCCATTTCGCGGTCGAGCTTGCGCCAGTATTCGCCGGGGAATTGCGCGCAAAGCTTGGCGACGGCATCACGGATATCTGCGTAATCTTCGGTGCTCACGGTGTCCTCGATTGGCTAGTGGCCGCAATGTGCGGCATCGCGTGCGATAAATCCAGCACGGATCGCTCACGGCTCGCGCTGCATGCAGCTAACGGTTTTGGCCGCGCATCGCCAATACATTTATGCTGGGGCGATAGATCGAAAAACGATGACCGGCGACGCGAGCGCGCCGCCGGTCATCGCCTTGCGTGCAAAACGAAATCAGGACAGCCGGACGGGCAGCGACTCGTAGCCCTTCACGAAGCTCGAATAAATCCGCTTCGGCTCGCCGACCACTTCGACGTTGTCGAAGCGCTGCAGCATTTCTTCCCAAAGGATGCGTAGCTGCAGTTCCGCGAGCCGCATGCCGACGCAGCGATGGATGCCGAAGCCGAATGACATATGTGTCTTCGGTCGCGCGCGGTCGATGATGAATTCGTTCGGCTGCTCGATCACCTCGTCGTCGCGATTGCCGGAGACATACCACATCACTACGCGGTCGCCCTTGCGGATGGTCTTGCCGCCGATCTCGGTGTCCTGGAGCGCGGTGCGGCGCATGTGCGCCAGCGGGGTCTGCCAGCGGATCACTTCCGGCACCATGGATTCGATCAATGCCGGATTCGCGCGCAGCTTGGCGTATTCGTCCGGGAATTCATTGAGCGCCAGCACCGAGCCGCTCATCGAGTTGCGCGTGGTGTCGTTGCCGCCGACGATCAGCAGGATGAGGTTGCCCATCAGGTTGTCGGGGTTCATGTGACGCGTCGCATCGCTGTGCGCCATCATCGACAGCAGATCGTTGCGCGGTTCGGAATTGACGCGCTCGTTCCAGAGCTTGCCGAAATAGGTGGCGCACTCGTTCAACTCGTCGCGGCGTTGTTCCTCGGACTCGACAATCATGCTCTTAGGCAGCGCGGTGGATACGTCCGACCAGCGCGTCAGCTTGTGGCGATCCTCCCACGGAAAATCGAACAGCGTCGCCAGCATCTGCGTGGTGAGATTGATGGACACGCGCTCGACGAAATCGAACGGCTCGTTACGCGGCAATTCGTCGAGGACTTTCTGGGTGCGCTTGCGGATCAGCTTCGCCATCTCGTCGAGATGGGTCGGCGTGAACATCGGCATCACGGTCTTGCGCTGCGGCATGTGCTGAGGCTCATCCATCGAGATGAAGCTCGGCCAGTCGTAGCCCGGCGCGATGTCGCGGATCATGATGCCGCCATTACGCATGTCGGATGAGAAAATGCCGTGGCTGGTGTCGACATGCATAATGTCGTTGTATTTGGTCACGGACCAATATGGTTCGATCGGCGCCTTGGTGCAGTAGTGCACCGGTGCTTCGCTGCGCAGCCGCTCGAAGTACGGCCACAGCGTATCGTTGCGGAACAGGCGTGGCGCGCCGGGGTGGAAGTCCTCGATCGGCATCGCATAGGCGTCTTCGCGGGCGGCCTGTTGCAGCGCGGCCTTGCCCGGCTCGATGGTGCGATGGATGTTCATGGCCTGACGGGCTCCCTGTGTGGTCATGGCGGCGCGAGGCCGTCGCGACGAAGCGGCATCGGTCGAGACAATCTTCCACAGCCTGCGCGAATTCCTAGAGGGATTCTTGCGTCAAAGCGCCGGCAGGATCGTGGCGACTTTATGCCAGACAGATACGGTATCATGGTGGGTCGAACCGGCGGGTGCACTTTTCACGACGCACGGTAAAGTTGATTAATTGAAAAATACAATCAAATATGATGTCGCGTCGAGACGAGAGCGACGTCGTCCATGGCGCGGGCATGTCTTCGCCGCTCTCGATGACTGCGGCGACGAAATCGGTTTCTCCGGCTGCCTCGGCCATGGCATGGTTGCGGTCGGTCACGGACTGAGCGGTTGCGACGAATGCGCGGCCGGGTCCGGCGGAGGAGATGGTTGACGATGATACCGAACGCGCTACCGACGTTTAATTTCGATCTCGGCGAAACCGCAGACGCGATCCGCGAGACGGTTCGCGATTTCTCGGCCAACGAGATCGCGCCGCGCGCGGACGAGATCGACAAGACCAATCAGTTTCCGCGTGACCTGTGGCCGAAGATCGGCGCGCTCGGGTTGCTCGGCATCACCGTCGAGGAGGACTACGGCGGCGCCGGGCTCGGTTATCTCGAGCACTGCCTCGCGATGGAGGAAATTTCGCGCGCCTCGGCTTCGGTAGGCCTGTCCTACGGCGCGCACTCCAACCTGTGCGTCAACCAGATCCGGCGCAACGGCAACGAGGCGCAGAAGCGCAAGTATCTGCCGAAGCTGATTTCAGGCGAGCATGTCGGCGCGCTGGCGATGTCGGAGCCGGGCGCCGGCTCGGACGTGGTGTCGATGAAGACCCGCGCCGAGAAGAAGGGCGACCGTTACGTTCTCAACGGCAACAAGATGTGGATCACCAACGGTCCCATCGCCGAGACGCTGGTGGTTTACGCCAAGACCGATCCGAACGCCGGGCCGCGCGGCATCACCGCGTTCCTGATCGAGAAGGGCATGAAGGGATTTTCGACCGCCCAGAAACTCGACAAGCTCGGCATGCGCGGCTCCGACACCGGCGAACTGGTGTTCGAGGATTGTGAGGTGCCGGAGGACAACGTGCTGGGCCAGGTCGGGCGCGGCGTCAACGTGCTGATGTCCGGCCTCGACTACGAACGCACGGTGCTGGCGGCGGGGCCGCTCGGCATCATGCAAGCGTGCCTCGATGTCGCAGTGCCTTACGTCCACGAGCGCAAGCAGTTCGGCCAACCGATCGGCACGTTCCAACTGGTGCAGGGCAAGGTCGCTGATATGTACGTGACCATGAACGCCTGCCGCGCTTACGTGTACTCCGTGGCGAAGGCCTGCGACCGCGGCGAGACCACGCGCGAAGACGCCGCCGGCGCGATCCTCTACGCCGCCGAGAAGGCGACGCAATGCGCGCTCGATGCGATCCAGTTGCTAGGGGGCAACGGCTACATCAACGACTATCCCACCGGCCGCCTGCTGCGCGATGCCAAGCTCTACGAGATCGGCGCCGGCACCAGCGAAATCCGTCGTATGCTGATCGGCCGCGAATTGTTCGAGAAGACGACGTAGGGGCTATCGACGTCGCTGGTGCGACGCTCGACCGTCGCTAAGGGTCCAAGCATTTTGCTTCCGTCATGGCCGGGCTTGTCCCGGCCATCCACGTTCTTGGCGGGACATCAAGAAAGACGTGGATGGCCGGAATAAATCCGGCCATGACGAACGAAAGTTTGATCTTCGTTGGAAATGGCATTCATTGCCGTCGCCCCTGTCGTCGCGGGGATGATCCATCCGGTCGCGTTCACTTCGCCGGCAGGCCGTTCACCTTCGCGACCCATGCGCGCACGTCGCTCAGCACTTGCGGCAGCGCCGCTTCCACCTCAGCGACGGTCATGCCGGCCTTGATGCGCGGGTCATAGAGAATGTTGAGGATATACTGATCGTAGACGTCGAAGAATCCCATTCGCACGTCGTCGTTGAACATGGTCCATGGCACCGAACCGGTGTCGTTGATCGGCCCGAGCGATTGCAGCAGTTCCTCGTAGGCGCAATCGTGAAAGGTGAAGTCGCCGTTGTCGACGGTGAGAAACACGTCGGAATGCTGAATGGCGAACGCCTCGTTCTTGCGAAAGCCCGACAGGCATTGCGGATCGAGCGACTGGCGAATCTCCCGCGCGCGGTCCTCGCCGTAGAATTTGGCGAGGGTGCCATCGAAGTCGCGGTCGCGGATCAGATGGACATCGACGTTGGCGACGGCGGTATCCGCCGTCATCGCGATGTCCAGATGCTGCACACGGCGCGCGATGTCGGCGACAATGGCGGCGAGCTGTTGTTTCCGCCGGGTATGACGGCCACTGACGGAAACGCGCACCGGCATCTCGTACTTGCGGATGCGATCGACGCGCCCGGCGAGATGAAACTCCGCGCCGAAAGTCGTCTTCAGAAAGCCGTCGATGATGTCCTTGTCGGTGAAGGTCGTGCGGTGGCTGCGCTGGCGTGCGGCGATGGATTCTTTGTCCGCGGCCGATGCAGACGATAGCGCCGCAGACAACGCGATCAGCGCTGCCAGCATGGTCAATCCGGCCCGTCTTGCTGAAGTGCGCGCCGGCGTCATGTTGGCTGCCTCGTGAATTAACCGCAGGCGACTG
>JBARXT010000146.1:0-4213 GCA_049647485.1 Xanthobacteraceae bacterium | reverse complement strand
CCTGCGTCATGGTGTTGAAAGTTTCACCGAGTTGCGCGAGATCGCCTTCCGAACGCAGCACCGGCACCTGCACGTTGAGGTCACCGGTCGAGACGATATTCGCCGCGCCCATCAATCTGCGGATCGGCGCAACCAGCCAGTTGGCGAAATTCAATCCGATCAACACCGCCGACATCAGCACCGTCAGCGTGATCACCGTGAACATCAATGCGAATGTCACCTGGATGCCGAGCCGCCGCGATTCCAGATTGGCGTATTCGGCGACGCCCGCCTGGGTCTGCCGAACCTGATCGACCACGCGCGGATCGAGTAAGCGCGCGACGTAGAGAAACGTATCATCGAAGGCGCGCAGCCTGATCACCGCAGCAACGTAATTCGAAAGAACCGCGATTTGCGGCTCGTTGGCGGTGACGCCCTTCAAAAACTCCGGCGCGGGTGTCGCGAACTCCTGTTGAATGCCGGTCTGCGCCGACTCGAGGATGTTGCGATCCTTGTCGATCAGCATCGCGCCGGGAAGATTTCGCTTCGCCGCACTCTCGGTCAGCATCTGCCGGAAAGTCTGCCGATCCTGATCATAGAGCGGCCGTGCGCGCGAGAGATCGCTGGCCATGCCGACGATATCGCCGCCGATCAGTTGCGCATGCTCTTGCAGATACGCATTGGCGATGATCAACGACTTTTCGATCACGGCACGCGTGGGCCCGGAAAACAGTCGGTCGAGACCGCGATCGATCGTGACGTTGGCGACGATCGACACCAGCACGGCCGGGATCACCGCAATCACCGAAAACAGGCTGACGATCTGGACATGAAGCCGAGCGGCCGCCCGACCGCGACGACGGGCCTGCACAACCTGCCAAACTTCCCGGACAATGATCGCAACCAGCAGCAAGACCGTTGCAGCATTGATCAGCAGGAAGGTGATGACGACTGGACTGGTGGGGACAATCGGGGTCAACCCGACCAGCACGACGAAGGTCAGGAATGCCGACAATAGCGCCAAGCCGACGGCAAACGGCGCCAACAACCGCCGCAGCGCTCCGCTGCTCGGTTCAGGAGATGTTTGCTCGAAAACGGAAGCCCGCGTTTCAGCGCTGGTCATTGCATGTCGGTATGGAGCCCGAAGTCCCCAAGGCCATGGGAGCAGACTAAGTGATGCATTCCTACAACAATGTTGCTCAATTACGACATTTCCACGGCGCGACGCGCTGCGAAAGCCGATGATTAAGCGACTTTACGCCCCGAAAGCTGTGGACGACGGCCTGCTCGCGCCGGGCGAGTGTTACCCGCCCGAACGGTAAACCTGGATATCGAGATCGCGAATCTTCTTCCTCAGCGTGTTGCGGTTGAGCCCGAGCAGATCGGCGGCCCGGATCTGGTTACCCCGCGTGGCCGCCAGCGCCGCCGTCAGCAACGGCAACTCGATCTCCTTGAGGATTCGATGGTAGAGGCCCGGCGGCGGCACACCGTTGGGGAAGCCGGAAAAATATGAGGCGAGATAGCCCTCGACCGCGCCGCCGAGGTTCTCGACGTTTTGCATCATGCTGCCGCTGGACACGACCGCCGGCGGTGCGAGTTCGCCTTCGATCACCGCACCGGTGATGACGTCGTGCGGATAGAGCGCCGACAAACGTCGCGCCAAGTTCTCGAGTTCGCGCACATTGCCGGGCCAGCGATACTGCTTCAGTTTCTCCAGCGCCAACGCGTCCAGCTTCTTTGCTGGCAGGCCATCCTTCTCGGCCAGCGCAAAGAAGTGCCGGATCAGATCCGGCAGATCCTCGATGCGTTCGCGCAACGGCGGCAATCGCAGCGGCACCACGTTGAGGCGGAAAAAAAGGTCCTCGCGAAACAGCCCCTGCTGGATCAGGATGCGCAGATCCTTGTTGCTGGCGGCGACGATGCGCACGTCGGTCTTGATCGGCGTGCGGCCGCCGACCGTCGTGTATTCGCCCTGCTGCAACACGCGCAGCAATCGCGTCTGCGCTTCCATCGGCATATCGCCGATTTCATCGAGAAACAGCGTGCCGCCTTCGGCCTGCTCGAACCGGCCGGAGGCGCGATTGTTGGCGCCGGTGAACGCGCCGCGCTCGTGACCGAACAGTTCGGATTCGATCAGGTCACGCGGAATCGCCGCCATGTTGACGGCGACGAACGGGCCGCTGCGGCGCTTGCCGTAGTCGTGCAGCGCGCGCGCCACCAGTTCCTTGCCGGTGCCGGACTCGCCGGAGATCATCACCGTGAGATCGGTCTGCATCAGTCGCGCCAGCACGCGATAGATTTCCTGCATCGCCGCCGAGCGGCCGATCAGCGGCAGTGTATCGAATTCGGATTCCGTATTGTTGTTGGCGGCGCGCTGCTTCGGCTCGGCAAGCGCGCGGCCGATGATCGCGATCAGTTCCTTCAGGTCGAACGGCTTCGGCAGATATTCATATGCGCCGCATTCCGAGGCGCGGATCGCCGTCATGAACGTGTTCTGCGCGCTCATGACGACGATCGGCAGGTTAGGACGTATCTTCTTGATACGCGGCAGCAGGTCGAACGCGTTTTCATCCGGCATCACCACGTCGGTGATCACCAGATCGCCCTCGCCCTGACTGACCCAGCGCCACAGCGTTGCGGCGTTGCTGGTCAGCCGCACTTCGAACCCCGCACGCGACAAGGCCTGATTGAGCACCGTGCGGATCGCGGTGTCGTCGTCGGCAACCAGTATGTTCCCAGCTGGCATCGTCGCTCCTATGGCATGGCCTGCGCGCTGTCCCGCGACGAACCGGATGCTTCGCCGTCGGAGACTTCGCCAGAGATTTTGGAGACGCTGAACATCGGCAACAAAACGCGGAAAGTGGTTTTGCGCGGCTGCGATTCACATTCGACGATTCCGCCGTGATCGCCGACGATCTTGGCGACCAGCGCAAGGCCGAGCCCGCTTCCCGTCAGCTTGGTGGTGACGAACGGATCGAACAGGTTCGGCATCAGATCGTCCGGCACGCCGGGGCCGTTGTCTTTGACGCAGAACTCCAGCGGCAGCGATACGCGGGTTTTCTTACCCGGCACCGACAGGCGAACACCGGGGCGAAACGCTGTCGTCAATTGAATTTCGGCGTCGCTGCCCAGATCGCGCGTCGCTTCGGCGGCATTCTTCACGAGATTCAGAAATACCTGAATCAGTTGATCCTGATTTGCGAGCACCGGCGGCAGCGACGGATCGTAGTCCTCGATGAACTTGACGTCGCGCGCGAAACCGGACTGCGCCAGCCGCTTGACGTGATCCAGCACCGAATGGATGTTGACCGCATCGCGCGGCACCGGCCGTTCGTCGCCAAACACTTCCATGCGATCGACAAGCGTGACGATGCGATCGGCCTCGTTGCAGATCAGTTGCGTCAATTCGCGATCGTCCGAGGTCGCGCCCTGCTCCAGCAGTTGCGCCGCGCCGCGAATGCCGGACAGCGGGTTCTTGATCTCGTGCGCCAGCATCGCCGCCAGCGCGATCACCGAGCGCGCCGCGCTGCGATGCGTCAGTTGCCGATCCATCTTGTCGGCGATGCTGCGCTCCTGCAGCATCACGACGATGTGGCCGGGATATTCACCGAGCGGCGCGACGTGAAGATCGACCTGCCGATCACCGCCGATGCGCGGCGTGCCGAGATCGACCTTGTATTCGTTCACCGGCAATCCGGAGGCGCGCACCTGATCGATCAGCGCAAGCAGCGGACTGCCGAATGGCACGAGTTCTTTCAACGCCTGCCGCTTGAGAAATTGCGTCGAGATGTCGAAGAACGATTCCGCCGCGTTATTGGCATCGACGATCTTGCCATCGGGCGCGACCAGAAAAATCGGATGCGGCAACGCATTGAAGATCGCCTGATTGTCCGGCGGCAAGGCACGGGGCTCGACGGCAACACGCGTCATGCGGCGGCGCTCCATGCGAAGTCATCGAACGCTTCGCGCAGCAGTCGATGCACGCTGGCGACGCTCTCGGAGGTGAGGATTTTCTGCCGCCAAATCTTGAGGCGATTTTGTGGCGCGGCGGAAATTCTTGCGGCGAAATCAAGGCTCCAGCCGAGATGCTTGCGGGCGTGCTTCGCCCCGATGCGCTCGCCGTAATGGCGGACCACGTCCGCGTAGAGAGCGCAGGCGAGATCGAGTTGTTGCGCCATGTCCGGCGGCGCCTCGGCCGGACCGCCGGCAAGCCGGCGGCCGATCTGGCCAGGCA
>JBARXT010000145.1:0-3116 GCA_049647485.1 Xanthobacteraceae bacterium | reverse complement strand
GCGGTCCGTCCGATTTCGGACCCGCCTCGTAGTAGCCCATGCGAATTCCGTTCGTCTGCGCGAATTGCAGCGGCGGCATCTCGATCATCGACGGCTCCGTTCAGCTTGCGGCGCGGGGCGCATCGGGCGACGATGCGTAGGCGGCTTCCAGCGCCGCCAGTTCCTCGGGAAGCATATCGGCCAGCACCTGCACATGCGGAATCACGTTGGCGCCGGCGATGAATCCGAAGTCGAGATTGTCGCGATAGCTCTGCACGGTGATGTTGAGCGCAACGCCATGCGCCGCGATCGACACCGGGAAGATATGCAGAAGCTCGGCGCCGACGGCATACAGCGTCTGCCGCGGTCCCGGCACGTTGGACACGGTGATGTTCACCGCCGGCGGCAGCACGTCGGACAGGTTCGAGCGGCTGTAGAGCAGCGCCAGGATCTGCACCATGATCGGCGCACCCAGCATCGAGATGTTGGAAATCTGCGGCATCAGCGCGCGCAGCGGATGCGACATTTCCTTCGACTTGGTGGACTGCGCGGCGATAGCCTCGAGCCGCGCTTTCGGATCGGCGATGTCGCTCGCGAGCGAGCAGATCATGCCGAACACCTGATTGTTGGAGTCGGCATTGCCCTCCTCGCGCAGCGAGATCGGCACGCCCGCGGTCAGCGATTTGTTGGGCAACGCGTTCTGGCTGAGCAGATAGCGCCGCACCACGCCGCTGGAGAGCGCCAGCACCACGTCGTTGAGCTTGCCGCCGGAGCGCTTCGCCAGCGCCTTGGCCTGCGACAGCGGAATCGAGACGCCCGCGAAGCTGCGCTCCGAGGAGATCGACTTGTTGAGGATGGTCGGCGGCGACGTCATGCGCTCGAGGCTGGCGCGCGATGCCGGATCGGCGACCTTGCTGGCAACTTCCGACAGGCTCTTGAGCATGGTCGGCACGCTGCCGACGAAGCGCACCGCGCTTTCGATCTGGAACATGGCGTTGTCGAACAGCACCGAGCCGAGATCGCTCTTGCCCGAGCGCGGCAGTTCGATGCCTTTGGAGAAGCCGGAGCCTTCGAGCTGCTGCCGCCACATTTCCTGATAAGAGTTGAGGAAGTTCGCCGCCATCTCGCGCGGCTCCGGCGCATCCTTGCGTCGCGTCGGCGGCTCGGGCACTTCGCGCGGCACCGGGGAAACGTCATAGATCATGCTGGTCAGCGCCGCGCCGGCGCCGCCGTCGATGCAGGCATGATGCATCTTCGAGTAGAGGCCGATCTCGTTGTCCTTCATGCCTTCAAAGACATAGAACTCCCATAGCGGCCGCGCGCGGTTCAAGAGCTTGGCGTGCATCCATCCGACGATGCGTTCCAGCGTCGCGCGATCATACGGTGCCGGCAGGCTGCCGCGAAAGATATGGCGGTCGATGTCGAACTGATCGTCCTCCACCCAGCTCGGGTGATCGATATCGAGCGGCGCTTTTTCCAGCCGCGACTTCAGGATCGGCGCGATGTGCAGCCGCGAGGCGATCATCGCCTTGAAGTCCTCGAAAAAATTGCCGTCATAGCCTTCCGGCAGCCGGAAGATCGCGATGCTGCCGACGTGCATCGGCATCTCGGGAGTTTCGTAATACAGAAACGATGCGTCCAGAGAGGACAGCTTCTTGGCGCCGCTCATGCGTCTTCCTCATGTCAGGATATTTGGACGCCTTGGCAGCGTTCTGGTTCGATTGTGCCTTTTTCCGCCAGCGATTTGCAACGGCAATCGCCACGGACACCGCCGGTCCCGAAACGACAAAACCGCGCGGCCCTCACCCGTTACCGCCCTGCTCGACCCCGAACCAGCGCAGCCTTCGGCCCTTGGGCCGGCATGGCGTCAACGCGATGTCACGTCTTGGTGCGGCCGGTGCCGAGCCCGGCCATGTTGGCGAACATGTCCTGAATGCGCCCGGCCATCTTGGGATCAAACATGAACCAGTTCTGCATGATAGTTTCCGGCGAGAACTGATCGATGGTGTTCGACATCCGCTCCTGAAGCTTGTCCATCATCGCGGTCTGCATCGGCTGCACGTCCGGCAGGCCCATGAATTCGCGTGCCTCCAGCGGGGTGCAATCAACCTCGATCGTCACTTTCATATCGTCGCTCCTGAAACCGGTTTCGCAGCATGCCCCGTGCGGCCATCCTGACGGGCAGTATCGCCATTCCGCCCGCGCCGATGCAAGCGGCACGGCAGACCATGTCACGCCGCGGGTAAGGTTATTTCACACGACCGTTAATCGAAACGCTCGGCCGCAAAGGGCGAGGGATCGGCGAAAGGCGCCTCCCCCGTCATCATTTCGGCCAGCAATCGCCCGGTGGCGGGGCCGAGGGTGAGACCATGGTGATGGTGGCCGAAATCGAACCACAACCCGCGATGGCGCGGCGCCTGACCGATCACGGGCAGCATGTCCGGCAGGCATGGCCGGGCGCCCATCCATGGTTTTGGATCGACGCTCTCGCCCAGCGGAAACAGTTCGCGGGCGAGCGGCAGTGTGCGCTCAAGCTGCACCGGCGTCGGCGGCGCCTCGCGGCGGGCAAACTCCGCGCCGGTGGTGAGGCGGATGCCGCGATTCATCGGCGCCAGCAGGAAGCCGCGATCGGCGTCGAGCACCGGATGATTGAGCACTGCGTTGCCGCGCGGCGTATAATGGCGGTGATAACCGCGCTTGATACCGAGCGGGATTTTGTAACCGAGCGGTCGGAATGCGAGGTCCGACCACGGCCCCAGCGCCACCACGGCTTCGCGCGCAATCACTGCGTTGCCTTGCGCATCGCGCAGCCGCCAGCCGCTGCTATCCTGTTCGAGGGTTCGCGCGTCGCCGGTCAGAAACCGCCCGCCGTTGCGCACAAACAAGTCTGCGTAGGTCTTGGCGAGCTTGCCGGGGTCCGGCACGAAACCCGGCGCGCCCCAATGGATCGCGCCACTGAACGTGCCGACGAGATGCGGCTCCCGCGCCTCGATCGCGACCGGGTCGAGCACGTCGGCCGCGATGCCGGCGAATTGTCGCGCGCGCTCCAGATCGGCCGCGCCCTTGTCGAGCGACGCCTGCGACCGAAACAGCTTGATCCAGCCGGTCCGGCGCAGCAACTCCGGCGCGCCGGCTTC